>NZ_SMMD01000373.1 GCF_009711475.1 Fulvivirga aurantia | reverse complement strand
GAGTAGATCTATCATCATTAAAAACAAGCGTTGAGGAAATTAAGTCGGAGATACGCAAAGTAATTGTGGGTCAGGATAGAATGGTAGACTTACTTATCACAGCCATTCTGGCAGATGGTCACGTACTGCTTGAGGGTGTACCTGGGGTTGCCAAAACCTTAACAGCAAAACTGCTTTCTAAAGTGATTGATGCTGATTTTTCCCGAATTCAATTTACACCTGATCTCATGCCATCAGATGTATTAGGCACATCAATATTTAACATGAAAACCACCGAATTTGAGTTTAAGGCAGGTCCCATATTTTCTAACATAGTGCTGATCGATGAAATAAACAGGGCTCCGGCTAAGACACAGGCAGCCTTGTTTGAAGTAATGGAAGAAAGACAAGTGACTATCGATGGGCATACCCACAATATGGATGAGCCATATTTGGTAATTGCAACTCAAAACCCGATAGAACAGGAAGGTACATACAGACTACCTGAGGCTCAGTTAGATCGCTTTTTATTTAAGGTATCGGTGTCATATCCTTCTTTAGATGAAGAGGTTGATATCCTCAAAGGTCATAATCTAAACAAGCCTTCAACTTTACTTGAAAAAGTAACGCCTTCACTATCTAAGCAGCAGATAAAAGAATACCGCGAAACGATCAACAGCATACATGTAGAAGACAACCTTTTAAATTACATTGCTCAGATTGTAAACGAAACCAGAAATAGTGTCGACTTATACCTCGGAGCTTCCCCGCGTGCATCTATTGCTATTTTACAGACAGCCAAGGCATTTGCTGCCATCCAGGGGCGAGATTTTGTAACTCCAGAAGATATTAAATCTATGGCTAAACCTGTGATAAGACATCGGGTAATTATCACTCCAGAAAAGGAGATGGAAGGCTTAGGCGCTGATGAAATAACTGAGCAGATAATAAATAAAATAGAAATACCAAGATGATAGCAGTCATCAAGGCACTTTATCTTACCAATAAATTATTCACTGCCATAATTGGCATCGTAGTGCTCTTTGTCTTTGCCTATTTCTTTCCAACATTTTTGGTAATTCCTAAAGTGCTATTCTTCACACTGCTGGCAACTACACTTGCCGATGCCATTCTTCTCTTTAAAAATAAAAAGGGGGTTAAAGGAATAAGGTTTACCCCTGAGAAACTGTCAAATGGTGATGAAAATGAAATTAGAGTTTATCTGGAAAATCGCTTCGATTTTACAGTACAGGTAAAGCTCATAGATGAGCTTCCTCATCAATTTCAGATAAGAGACCATGAGTTTTTATTCACTTTAAAATCTAAGGAAAGCAAAACCACCGCTTACAATTTGAGGCCGGTCAAGCGTGGAGAATATTCTTTTGGTGCTGTTAATGCCTTGATTAGCTCAAAAATTGGCTTGGTAGCAAGAAGATATCGGTTTTCTCAAGACAAAATAGTGCCGGTCTACCCGTCTTTTATTCAAATGAGAAAGTATGAGCTAAAAGCAATCTCTAACAACCTTACTGAGATAGGTATTAAGAAAATAAGACGGATAGGCCATAATATGGAGTTTGAGCAGATCAAGGAGTATGTACCTGGAGATGATTTCCGAACTATAAATTGGAAGGCTACTGCCAGATCAGGCTCCCTCATGATCAATAATTATCAGGACGAAAAATCACAACAGGTTTACTCTGTGATTGATAAGAGCCGCAATATGCAAATGCCATTTGATGGCATGAGTCTGCTCGATTATGCTATAAATGCCAGTTTGGTGATATCTAATATTGCCATGAAAAAAGATGATAAAGCCGGCCTCATTACCTTTCAGCATAAGATAGGCACAGTACTGCCCGCCAGCAAACGGGCAAAACAAATGTACCTGATCCTGGAAACTTTGTATAATCAGAAGACCGCTTATAAGGAAGCTGATTATTCTAAACTCTACGCTTTAGTAAAGAGAAAAATAACGCAACGAAGCTTATTGCTTCTTTATACAAATTTTGAATCATTGTCAGGGATGCACAGGCAGCTTCCGTACTTGAAAAACCTGGCTAAATCACACTTACTTGTGGTTATATTTTTTGAGAACACCGAAGTGAAAAAACTGCTGGATG
>NZ_SMMD01000170.1 GCF_009711475.1 Fulvivirga aurantia | reverse complement strand
GCTCAACAAAAGGCCGAACAAATGAAGGCTCAGGAGGAAGAGCTTAGACAAAATTCTGAAGAGCTGCAGGCAACTCAGGAAGAAATGCAACGGCAGAGAGAGGAGCTGGAGAGTGAAGTCAATAAATTGAAGGTCAAGCTAATTCGAAAGGAAGAAGTGATTGATAAACTCACGCTGGAGGTAGGTAGTAAAAAGGCTGACACACTCATAAAAGAGTTAGTCTGACCTTAAGAAAAAGCTCCTCAGATTAAGTCATGGGGGTCTTTTGTGATTTTAAATGGGGTAACAATCAGCCGGATTGACTGTTGGTTTAATAAACAAAAACCAATAAAATCATGAAAAAACTAACGATACTATGGCTAGCCATTATGATGGCTGTCACTGCCAACTTAAGTGCACAATCAAAAAGTAATCTCGAAGAAGAGTTTATAGAAACTGTAGAAGCTGCACGCGATCGCGTAATGACGATATTTGAAAACGGAAAGCTCTCACAAGTACAATACGAAGGTGAGCGTGAGGTTGTTCGTGAAGCAGAAAAATACAAAAAGTTGATAGAGTCTGGTCAGGAAGTGAGTGACTCAATACTTAAAGAATGGACAGAAAAATTGCAGAGGCTAGGTGTCCCCCAAAATAGAGAAGGTGAAGGTGTCCAATATAGAGAGAAAAAAGGTGAGGGTGATAAGATAACAATATTGATTACCCGGCTAGATACTCACATGGAAAAGCTGGATATGCAATATCAAAAAAAGGACATATCTAAAACTGAGTACCAAAAAAGGAGAAAGGCTATAGACC
>NZ_SMMD01000339.1 GCF_009711475.1 Fulvivirga aurantia | reverse complement strand
AACAGGGGTTCGATTCCCCTACGGGCTACTAAAAACCCTCTTTGCGTTACGCATAGAGGGTTTTTTTATGTCCTATTTAAATGTCTTCTTTAATTAGAGATTTAACCCACCCAATATTGCTTTAGCAACTAGTTCTGCAGTGTTTACGCAGTTTGATTTATGAAGAATGTTCTTCCTGTGCGTGCGAACGGTATGAGTTGAAATGTTCAATTTTTCTGCAATGAGTTTAGCACTAAAGCCGTATGATAATAGTTTGACTATTTCTTGTTCCCTTTCCGAGAGATTTTGTAAAACATTTTTGTTTGGTTTATGATACTGTTTAGGGTTGAATGGGAGATTTTCCTCTGGACATAAGTTGCAATATGATTTACCATCCTTAAGGTGGATAAAAGAAACATCCGTTGTATTTACAACATTTAGATGACTTATATCACTATGAACGCTGAATACATGTTGAGGTATGCCTTGATCATTTAATGATAGAACGTTAGCTTGATGCAGAATAGTACGAATTGTACCTGCCGGGTCTTTCATTCTATATGAGTATATTATTTTATAAGCTAGGCGCTGAACAGACTCTAGGTAAGTCATAAAGTCCTTAATAAGCATCTCTTTCTTCTCGATTTTAACAATTTCCTCAGGCAAAGCAACTTTCAATAAATCCTCCATGGTTGCATTTGATGCACTTTGTCCTGTTAGTTTTAAAACATTTGGTGATATATAATCAAGTTCTAGGTTATGCATGTTCAGGATATAAAAGTATGAATCTCCTGGTGCGAAAAGTGAAGCAATTTGTTCAAATTGGGAGGTGAGATTATAAGGATCATATTTTTCAATATCACCCGAATATTCTTTTCTCCATAGAGTAGCAATCCTTTTATAATCTTGAGACATATTTTACAATGGTTTATAGACCAATATTTGCTTAATGGAGCCCAGTAATTTAATTATTTTCCGTCTAAAAGCAATTTTTATCTGTGTTATTAAATCTCCAAAACGCCTCGTTATGAGTTAGAAAATACGCCTTTTGGGGTATTGAACTTTGTGCCGAACTTATAGATCTTGCATTTTATTTTACTTCATTTTTTGAACGTTTTTCAGCTATTGTCTTACGCTTCTTTAATAGAATTCTTATGAGATCTAAACCCATCTTTTTATTAATTACTCTTTCTGCATTAGTCGGCTGCAAACCCGATATTCAGCCATTAAATTTAGGTGTCAAGGTGGTGACATTACCTGTCTCATTCACCAGTGTAATGCATAATAATACAAATTTTGAATTGGATGGTGAGATTCGTGACTGGTCTGGTGATATATCTATTGTCGACCATGGCCATATCTACAGCTTTGATAGCTGGGAAATGGAAAACTTTTGGTCATTTGAAGGCCCTTGTCAGGGGGATGTTATCATGTCTTCTTATGGGGCTCCTAGCATAAAAGGCTCGTTTGGAACAACGATAAATCTCGAAAAAGAGAAATATCTTTTTGGCATCGATGGTGTAGGAGAGCTCCATTATAGGGCCTATCTACTAACCGAAGCAGGCTATATCTTAGGTGGAATTAAAAAATTTAAATATGAGTCAGCCATACTTTTATCTGATGTTAAACAAAGTACCAGTAGCTCGTCAATTACGATCCATACTGATATTGAAAAAACAGGACAAACAAGAGATATTATTGATCACGGATATGTGTATAAGATAGACAAGCGTAAACAGTCTTATGGGAGATGTGGGAGAGATGATTACTATGATGATCTTCCTGCTTTAGGTGATGATAAATTTTCTTTAGGGGCATACACCTTTAGTGATGATTTTTCAGGCACTATTGAAGGCTTAGATCAAGA
>NZ_SMMD01000826.1 GCF_009711475.1 Fulvivirga aurantia | reverse complement strand
ATAGAAATCTACTTTATGCCATTTTAGTTGGTCTGACGTTTAGCATGATGTCTTGTGGGGATAGTGCTGATAAAAAATCATCAGCTACTCAGGAGAATAAAAGCGAAATAAGCGAAGACTCATTACTCACTAAACTACAATATCAAACCTTTCAGTATTTCTGGGAAGGGGCTGAACCCAATAGCGGAATGGCCAGAGAGCGCATTCACATGGATGATATCTACCCCTCTAATGACAGAAATGTGGTAACATCTGGAGGCTCAGGTTTTGGTGTAATGGCCATTTTAGTAGGTATAGAAAGAGGCTTTATCAAGAGAGAAGCTGCGGTGGAGCGGTATGAGAAAATCCTCAACTTTCTCGAAACCGCAGACCGTTTCCATGGAGTGTACCCTCACAGGTGGTATGGAGATACAGGTAAGGTAAAACCTTTTAGTAAAAAAGATGATGGTGGAGACCTGGTTGAAACAGCCTTTCTCATGCAAGGGCTACTGGCGGTGAGAGAGTATTTCAAAGAGGGCAATGAAAGGGAAAAATCCATTGCCAGCCGCATAGATAAAATCTGGAGAGAAGTAGAATGGGACTGGCACACTAAGGGTGGTGAAGATGTACTTTACTGGCATTGGTCGCCCAACTATGGGTGGGAAATGAACTTCCCTGTAGGCGGGTATAATGAGTGTCTGATTATGTACGTATTGGCAGCTTCTTCGCCTACCCACCCGATCGAGCCGGAAGTATATCACAAAGGATGGGCCCTGGATGGCAAAATTGAGACAGACCAAACTTACTATGATTACGACCTTGTACTCAATCATTACGAGCATGATGAGGCAAAAGTAGGCCCTCTTTTCTGGGCGCATTATTCTTACCTGGGGCTCAACCCCAAAGGTTTGAAAGACCAATATGGTGAGTACTGGACACTCAATCAGAATCATGCTAAAATACATTATGCCTATTGTGTAGAAAACCTCAAAGGTTATAAAGGTTATGGTGAGAAGGCGTGGGGTCTTACATCCAGCTATTCAATGAAAGGTTACTCAGGGCATCGACCAGATAAGGACCTCGGGGTAATTTCACCAACGGCTGCACTTTCTTCATTTCCATATACACCAGAAGAAAGCATGACAATGCTACAATATCTCTATAACGATGCAGACTCATTAGTAGGCGAGTACGGGCCTTACGATGCTTTTAACCTTACCAATGGCTGGTATTTGCCAAGGTATCTGGCTATAGATCAGGGGCCTATTCCAGTAATGATAGAAAATCATCGCTCGGGCCTCATATGGGACTTATTCATGCAAGCGCCTGAGGTTAAGGAAGGTTTAGATAAACTGGGATTTAGTTATGAATAAATTTCTTACAGCACTTCTAATTTTTGTTTCTATGGCCGGTTTTGCTCAGAATAAATTTGAGAAAGGCAGCCATAAAGGGCTCCCATTTCGGGTGTTGTTTCCCGAGAACTTTAATCAGGATGAAAAGTATCCGGTTATTCTATTTCTTCACGGGGCAGGTGAGCGAGGCAGTGATAATGAGAAGCAATTGGTGCACGGAAGCGATTTGTTTATCAATCAAAAGATCAGCCCGGCCATCGTAATCGCACCCCAATGCCCGCAGGATGATTATTGGGCTAAAGTAGATGTTAAGCGCAGTTTGGAGGGGAAACGGATTTTCTCCTTTCCTGCTGAAAGTACACCTACCGATGCCATGCAGTCCGTGATGCACCTGGTGGATTCTGTTCGCCAGTTAGGGTTCGTAGATAAATCCCGATTATATGTAGGCGGCCTTTCAATGGGAGGCATGGGTACATTCGAGATTTTATCAAGAAGACCAGAGGTGTTTGCCGCAGCCTTCCCTATATGTGGAGGTGGTAATCCACAAAATGTTACGACCTATGCCGATGAGGTCGACCTGTGGGTGTTTCACGGGGCTAAAGACGATATAGTACCTCCAGCCTTATCAGAACAAATGGTAGATGCAATCAAAAAAGCAGGAGGTGACGTGAAGTTTACACTGTACCCCGAGGCTAATCACAATAGCTGGGACAGTGCGTTTGCGGAGCCGGAATTATTAACGTGGTTATTTTCTAAAAGTAAGTAAAAAGCTATGATCAAACAGACAATATTAAACTTAGCCGTAGGTATATTAATTGTGTCCTGCGCTGGAGAAGCACAAATAAGCAGTACCGATAATTCAGGATTTGTAGATTCCCTCATGAACGAAATGACGCTTGAAGAGAAAATCGGGCAGTTAAATTTACCTAGTTCCGGTGCCTTCACTACAGGAGAAGCTGCCAACTCTGATATAGCGGGTAAAATTAAAAAAGGTCAGGTTGGAGGCTTGTTCAATATCCAGCAAGCAGCCAGAATCCGTGAAGTTCAGAAGGTTGCAGTAGAGCAGTCTCGCCTGGGTATACCTCTAATTTTTGCAATGGACGTGATTCATGGCTATAAGACCATATTTCCAATTCCGCTGGGTTTATCATGCTCCTGGGACACTGAGCTTATTGAGAAAACGGCCAGAACAGCCGCACGTGAGGTAAGTGCCGATGGTATAGCCTGGACTTTCTCCCCAATGGTAGATATTTCAAGAGACCCACGGTGGGGTAGAGTGGCAGAAGGCAATGGTGAAGACCCTTACCTGGCTTCGGAAATAGCACAGGCTATGGTTAGAGGCTATCAGGGAGATGATTTACGTGACCCCACAACCATTATGTCATGTGTGAAGCACTTCGCCTTGTATGGTGCAGCAGAGGCCGGCCGTGATTATAACACCACCGATATGAGCCGATTGAGAATGTATAACGATTATTTCCCTCCTTACAAAGCCGCTGTAGATGCTGGTGTTGGCAGTGTGATGACATCTTTCAATGAGGTTGACGGTATTCCTGCCAGCGGTAACAGGTGGCTGATGACTGAAATTTTGAGAGAAGCCTGGGGATTCGATGGCATGGTGGTTACAGACTATACTGCTATCAACGAAATGATAGATCATGGCATGGGTGATTTGCAGCAGGTATCAGCTTTGGCGCTAAAGGCGGGAAGCGATATGGATATGGTTGGGGAAGGTTATTTGACTACCCTCAAAAAATCATTGGAAGAAGGCTCAATCACAGAGGCTGATATCGATAGGGCGTGCAAGCGCATTTTGGAAGCTAAATATAAGCTAGGCCTGTTTGAAGACCCTTACCGTTACTGCGATGAGGAGCGGGGCTCGAAAGAAATTTTCTCCGATGAGAACAGGCAATTTGCCAGAGAGACAGCAGCGCAGACCTTTGTTTTACTTAAAAACGAAGACAACATTCTTCCACTAAAGAAAGGGGGCACAATTGCACTTGTTGGTCCTATGGCCGATAACAAACTAAACATGAACGGCACATGGAGTGTGGCAGGGCAGCACGACAAGGCTATTTCTCTTAAAGAGGGTATTACTAACGTAGCAGGAGATGATGTAAAGATTGTATTTGCCAAAGGAGCCAATATTGTGAAAGATGCTAAGCTGGAATCCCGAATCAGTGTTTTTGGCAAGTCGACTTATAGAGACGATCGGTCTGAGGATGAAATGATTAAAGAAGCATTGGAGGCTGCAAAACAGGCAGATGTAATTGTGGCTGCGATGGGTGAAGCTTCTGAAATGAGCGGTGAAAGCTCAAGCAGATCAGATATAGAACTACCCGCTACACAGCGCAAACTATTGAAGGCCCTATTGGAAACAGGTAAACCTGTAGCCATGGTATTATTCACAGGCAGACCTCTAGCCATCAAATGGGAGGATGAGAATGTACCAGCCATACTCAATGTGTGGTTTGCAGGTAGTCAGGCAGGTGATGCGATTGCCGATGTGCTCTTTGGCGATGTTAATCCATCAGGTAAACTCACAGCCACATTCCCTCAAAATGTGGGGCAGGTTCCTATTTATTACAGCCACAAAAATACGGGTAGGCCGCTGGCCGATGGCAAATGGTTCCAGAAGTTCAGGTCAAACTACCTGGACGTTACCAACGAGCCCCTCTACCCTTTTGGCTATGGGCTCAGCTATACCACATTCGATTATAAAAACTTAAACCTGAGTGGAGAAGAAATTTCAATGGATGGTGAGTTGAAGGTATCTGTTGAAGTGACCAACACTGGAACTGTCGATGGGGCTGAAATTGTGCAGCTCTACATCAGAGATTTAGTTGGCTCGATTACCCGACCTGTAAAGCAGCTTAAGGGTTTTGAAAAGGTGAAATTGGCTGCTGGAGAGACTAAAACGGTTGAGTTTACCCTCACAGAGAATGATTTGGCTTTCTACCACCACGACATGACTTTTAAAGCAGAGCCGGGTAAGTTCAAGGTGTTTGTGGGGCCAAGCTCTGCAGAGGGTTTAGAAGGTGAATTTACGCTGAACTAAACCAGCCGATGAAGCAGATTTTTGGAATAGGTATTTTCCTCTGTTTGGCCTTCAGCCTGAGCGCCCAACCTGGTCGCCATGTGGAGAGCTTAAATACAAATTGGGAATTTCACAAAGGTGATATAGGAGAAAATATAGAATGGAGTTCCATAAATCTGCCACACACATGGAATAAGACAGACCCGTTTGATGATGAGCCTGGGTATTACCGGGGCATAGCCTGGTATAAGAAAGAGTTTCAAATTGATAACACCGAAGGTCAATGGTTTTTGAGGTTTGAGGGTGCCAATCAAACGGCAGAAGTATATGTAAATGATCAACTGGCCGGTAAGCATATTGGAGGTTATACGGCCTTCAATGTGCCCGTTTCAGATTTTATAAAGTCAGGCACAAATAAGATAATGGTTCAGGTTGAAAACAGCCATAATCCCGATATAGTCCCAATAAAAGGAGATTTTAACTTCTATGGAGGGATTTATCGGGATGTGTGGCTTATCAATACGGCCGACACACATTTCAATTTGAGCAAGTATGGGGATCAGGGGATTTTTATCACTACACCTGAGGTTTCAAATGAAGAGGCAACAATAGCCGTCAGGCTTGATATTGAGTCTCAGTCCGAAGTGAACACCACAGTTCATTATCGCTTGTATTCCCCAGATCGGCAAATGATATTAAAGAAGCAATTACAGGTTGTGCTGGTTCAGGGTCTCAACACGGTAACTCATCACTTACCAAAAGTTGAGACCCCTGAACTTTGGCACACTGATAGTCCCTCACTATATCAACTGGAGATTAATCTGCTGGATAGCGAGGGGAATCAACTCGATAACCAAATTATACCCGTTGGCTTTAGATGGTTTGAGTTTGATGCTAACGAGGGTTTCTTCATTAATGGGTCTCATTTGAAATTAGTTGGTTCTAACCGTCATCAGGATTATGAGGGCCTTGGCAATGCGCTTTCTGATAATCGCCACATAGAAGACATCAAGCTCATCAAAGACATGGGCAGTAATTTCTTCAGAACGGCCCATTACCCGCAAGACCCTGCAGTGCTTCGGGCAAGTGATCAATTAGGTCTTTTGGTGAGTATGGAGATCCCCCTTGATCATGATATCACAGACTCAAAGGCTTTCTATGACAATTCAGAGTTTATGATGCAGGAGATGATCAGGCAGTATTACAATCACCCGAGTGTTATTATTTGGGCTTATATGAATGAGATGTTGCTTGGTAGAAATCTGGAAAAAGATAGTACACACATAAAAAAAATTGTTGACTTCGCCCAGAAGTTGGAAGATCTCACACGCAGTGAAGATTCGACACGCTATACCATGATACCCAACCATGGAGCACTGGAGCTTTATCATAAAGCTGGTCTTACTCAAATACCTATGCTGGTCGGCTGGAATCTCTATTTTGGCTGGTACGAATCAGAGTTAGGTGGAGGAGGGTTTTTAGATGATTTCCATAAACTGGTGCCTGACAAACCCGTGTTGGTTACAGAATATGGTGCAGGTGCCGATCCTCGCATCCGCTCTTTTAACCCTGAAAGATTCGATTTCTCTATAGAGTGGCAAACCAAATTTCACCAGCAAAATTTAAAAGACATTATGAGCAGACCTTATGTGGCTGCCACAGCCATTTGGAATATAGCCGATTTTGGTTCTGAAGGTAGAAATGATGCCGTGCCCAAGATCAACAGCAAAGGTGTAGTATCAACCACCCGAATGCCAAAAGATGCTTACTACCTCTATCAAAGCTGGCTTAAAACAACCCCTTTTGTGAAAATTGGAGGCTGTGACTGGTCAAATCGACAGGCTTATAACAACACTCAGCCTATAGAAGTATTCTCCAATGGAGAGAATACAAGTTTGCTTGTCAATGGCCAAAAGGTTGAGAGCCTATCTACAGACCTCCACTTAAGCACATGGCAGGTCGAGTTTGAAGAGGGTACTAATACATTAGAAGCCAGAACTGAATATGATATTAAAACAGTAAGTGATGTTTGCCAGATAAACTTTCAGAAAGTGGGGCCAGATTGGCTTAGCACCAACTCGCTTCACATCAATGTTGGGTCAAGCTTTTATTTTATCGACCCAATTGATAATGTAACATGGTTACCGGATACAAAATTTACCAGTGGCACTTTGGGCGGGTTTACAGCAGGTAAAATGTACCAACCCAGAGATCGTGGTGTGGGTACAGATCGTAGTATTTCAAACACACAAAATGATCCGGTTTACCAGACAGGTCGCTTGGGAGGTAAGTACAAATTTGACCTAAAAAGTGGTAGCTACGAGCTCACTTTTCATTGGGCCGAAACAGATCGCAATTACCTTGAAGGCAAACAACGGGTGTTCAATGTGCTGGCAAATGGTAAGGCAATATGCAAAGAAGTCAATTTGAGTACCCTGCCTTTCAGCTCAGCTTTTTCTAAAAAAGTAATTGTGGGTGTGGAAGATGAAGGCCTTGAGATTGCCTTGCAGGCAGTTGAAGGTGATCCGATAATTAATGGAATTGAAATTAGAAAACTATAAAAATATGAAACGCACATGTGTTTTATTGGCACTTGCTATCGCGACCATGGTGGTCGGCTGTCAAACCAAAGATAGTAGGGAGCAAGAGAGCTCACCGCTGGAACTTGCCCGTACTGACGATTCGTCAAAACCATTGAATGTAGTGTTTATTTTGAGCGATGACCACCGGTACGATTTTATGGGCTTTACTGGCAAAGTGCCTTTCTTAAAAACGCCAAATATGGACCGTATGGCTAAAGAAGGCACCCATATTCAAAATGCTTTCGTAACTACGTCTTTATGCTCTCCAAGCAGGGCTTCTATCCTAACCGGGCAGTTTTCACATCGTCATCAGGTTATTGATAATCAGTCGGCTATAGGAGATACATCCATGTTTTTTCCACAGTATTTAGAAAAATCAGGCTATGAAACTGCCTTTTTCGGCAAGTGGCATATGGGTGAGCATCACGCTAAACCTAGAAAAGGCTTTACCCACTGGGAGAGCTTCAAAGGGCAAGGCGTTTACTACAACCCTACGCTCAACATCAATGGAAAAGAGCAAAGCTTCGGAGATTCTACTTACATCACCGATTTGCTCACGGAGCATGCTGTCGACTGGATAGAGAAGAGAGATAAAGAAAAACCGTTTTTTATGTATCTCTCGCATAAAGGAGTGCATTCGGAGTTTGCTCCTGCCCAACGCCATGTTGATAATTATGAAAAGGAAAGCCCTAACTATCCATCCACCATGTATCCCGAGAAGGTTGATAAGGAAGAGTATGACTATGAAAATGTGCCAGAATGGGTAAAGAAACAGCGCCATAGCTGGCATGGAGTGGATTATATGTACCATGGGCAGATGGATTTTGATACTTTTTACAAGAAGTACAATGAGACTTTGCTCTCTGTAGATGAAAGCATAGGTGAAGTAATAGCAGCGCTTGAGAAAGAAGGTATTCTTGAAAATACCGTAGTCTTTTATATGGGAGACAATGGCTTTTCTTTTGGAGAACATGGCCTTATCGATAAGCGACAAGCCTATGAAGAATCCATCCGAGTACCACTTCTGGCGTTTGGTGGGGGTGATTTATTGGCCAAAGATAGTGTAGATCAACTCATCCAGAATATTGATATCGGGCCGACCGTACTGGCTATGGCAGGTTTGGAAACCCCTAAAAATATGGATGGGAAATCCTTCCTGCCCATCCTGAAAGGAGAAAATCCTGAAAATTGGAGGAAAAGGATATATTACGAGTATTTCTGGGAGCGACCCTTTCCTCAAACGCCAACGGTTCATGCGGTAAGAACTGATAAGTACAAGTTTATCAGATACTATGGGATTTGGGACCTAAATGAGTTATACGACCTGGAAAATGATCCTTATGAAACTCGCAATCTTATTAGGAGCCCTGAGCATAAAGAGATAGCCAAAACATTGCGAAACGACATTTTCGATTGGCTAGAGGCGACTGGGGGCATGCAAATCCCTCTCAAAAGAGATGGTGGAGCACGTTTCGATCACGGATACAAAGGTACCTATTAAATTATCCTACTAAAACCTTTTAGGGTTAGTAGGTTTCTAAGATAAAGACATTAAAGAAATGAATTTTAAACTCATACTCTCAATACTTCTGGCCACAATACTCATTGGCTGTGAGTCGGATAAAAAGAATGGGAAAACGTTATCAGAATCAGTAAGTGTTAGGAAAAATTACAATACTTACTGTAACCCGATTGACATAGACTACTCCTATATGTCGCATTATCGAGCGAAGAATAATGTTTCTTACAGATCAGGGGCAGATCCGGCCATTGTTAATTATAATGGCAGATACTTTCTTTTTGTAACACGATCTCATGGGTATTGGACTTCTGACGATATGAGCAATTGGAGCTTTATAAAACCTCAGAGTTGGTATTTTAAAGGAAGCAATGCACCAGCTGCGGCCGTTAGAGACGGAAAAATCCTTGTTTATGGCGATCCCTCAGGGCGTGGACCTGTTTTAGAAACCACCAATCCCGACCTGGGTGATTGGAAAACTAACTATGCCGTGCTCAATATGCCACATGGTATACAAGACCCTAATATATTTGTTGATGATGATAACCGTGTTTACCTCTATGAAGAATCATCGAATAAATGGCCTATTCGTGGTATCGAACTAGACCCAGATAATTTTTATGTACCCATTGAGGAGCAAGTTGACCTGTTTAACCTCGAGCCCGACAAGCATGGTTGGGAACGATTCGGCCAGGACCACAAATCAGACATCAAACCCTTTATTGAAGGGCCTTGGATGATGAAGCACAACGGTAGATATTACCTGGAATATGGTGCGCCAGGCACTCAATGGAATGTATATGCCGATGGGGTGTATACCAGTGACAGTCCACTTGGGCCATTTACATATGCTCCTTATAACCCTATTTCATATAAGCCGGGTGGTTTCTTAAAAGGATCAGGGCACGGAAGTACCGTAAAAGATAATAGTGGTAATTATTGGCACTATGCCACTATGGCCATTTCTGTTAACTATAAGTTTGAAAGAAGAATTGGTATGTACCCCGCAGGCTTTGAGGAGAATGGGCAAATGTATGTAAACACAGCCTACGGAGATTACCCTCACTACCTACCTGATACTGAGGTTGACAATCATAAAAGCCGATTTACAGGATGGATGCTGCTTTCTTACAACAAACCTGTTTCTACAAACTCTCCTATAGTTAAAAAAGATATTAATGTAGTAGACGAAAGTGAGGGTGGCTACATGCAGGAGCAG
>NZ_SMMD01000541.1 GCF_009711475.1 Fulvivirga aurantia | reverse complement strand
ACCACAAATAAACGAATAACTCACTTAAAAGATATATAAGCAATGTCATTGAAAGAGCAGATCAATCAGGATATTAAAAAAGCAATGTTAGAAAAGAAGAAAGACGAGCTCACAGCTTTGAGAGCTATAAAGTCTGCAATCTTACTTGCTGAATCTGAAAAAGGAGCCTCTGAGGGTGATATCAGCGAAGAAGCCGAATTAAAACTACTGACTAAAGCGGCTAAACAACGGAAAGAATCCGCAGATCTTTATGAGAAAGAAGGCCGTAAAGACCTGGCTGAGAAAGAACTTTTAGAATACGAAGTGATAAGTAGATATCTGCCAAAACAACTTACTCAAGATGAACTAGAAGTTGAAGTAAAGCAAATCATTACTGAAGTGGGAGCATCCGGACCGCAGGATATGGGTAAAGTGATGGGTGTAGCTACGAAAAAACTGGCTGGGAAGGCAGAAGGTAAAGCTATATCTGGTACGGTAAAGAATTTACTAGCGAAGTAATTTGAGTACAATTGATATCGTACTGCTCATACCCTTACTGTTTGGAGCTTATAAAGGATTTAAAAAGGGTTTCTTACTCGAGGTGATTGCAATTTTGGCATTCATTTTGGCAATTATTGGCGGTTTTAAACTGCTACATCTCGCCATGGATTTTCTTGATCAGAATTTTAGTATTCAAGGAGACTTGTTGCCTTATATTGCCTTCATAGCTATTTTCATAGCTATTATACTTGGGGTAAATCTCTTGGGTAAAGCGCTCAAAAGAGTAATTGATCTTACACTTTTAGGTACGGTCGACAATTTGGCAGGTCTTATCATTTCTGTGCTTAAGTGGGCATTTGGCCTAAGTGTGATTTTATGGCTTACAGACTCATTTGGATTCAATCTGCCGGAAGAATGGTTAGATGGTTCATTGCTCTACCCAATAATCTTACCATTTGCTCCTACTGTAGTAGATTACTTTTCTGCATTGATACCATTCGCCCACGATCTTTTTGATATGATCAAATCTATGTTGCAAGGTGATTCTGCTGCTTGATAATTTTGACTCATTCACCTACAATCTGGTAGATTATTTCGAGCAACTAGGCATAAAATGCCAGGTGGTTCGTAATGACACCGATCCGGATAAAATTTTTGAACAGCCGTTTGATGGCTTGGTGATAAGTCCCGGGCCGGAAGTTCCGGGGAAATCCGGAAACCTCATACAGGTTTTAGATTATTATCATGACAAAATACCCGTTCTGGGCATATGTTTAGGGCATCAGGCAATAGGGGAGTACTTTGGGGGCAAGATTGTAAAGGCCCAAAAACCCATGCACGGTAAGTTGTCAAAAACATCTTTGAATACAGACGGTTTATTTAAGCATATCCCAAACACAATACAAGTAGTAAGATACAATTCTCTTTTAGTGGATGAACTTCCTGATTCTTTAAAAGTAATTGGCAAATCAGAGACAGGCGAAATTATGGCCTTAAGACATAATACACTCCCTTTGTGGGGTGTCCAGTTTCACCCGGAAGCAGCATTGACAGAATACGGGTTGGAAATTTTGAAAAATTGGTTAGATTATAATGACTTAACATTTTAATTATCCATTTTTGTTTACTTTGCAATAGACTGATCTAGCTTTAAATTATGGCATTAATAGTCAAAGAGGAAAAAGACTTTAAATATATAGATGAAGGTGAGGGAGAAGTTTTACTACTACTTCACGGATTATTTGGTGCGCTAAGTAACTGGGAAGAGGTTGTTGGTCACTTTAAGAAAAATTATCGAGTCGTAATCCCGCTTCTACCTATTTATGAAATGCCTATCCGACAAGCAGGTCTTGAGGGGCTCAATTCTTTTCTGGAGAAGTTTGTGGCATTAAAGAATCTGAAAGATGTCAATATCATTGGAAATTCTTTAGGAGGGCATGTAGGTCTTATTTATACATTGGCAAACAACGCTAATGTCAAACGATTGGTGCTTACAGGTAGCTCAGGATTATTCGAAAACTCCATGGGGGGCTCATTCCCAAGAAGGGGAAGCTATGATTACATAAAAGAAAGAGTGGCTTACACTTTTTACGACCCGGAGACTGCTACCGATGAGTTGGTACAGGAAGTATTTGAAACGACTAAAAGTATTCCAAAATGTATGCGTATTGTGGCTATTGCAAAGTCGGCACAGCGCAACAACATGGCTAAAGACATACCAAGAATCAAGCAACCAACCTTATTAATTTGGGGGCTTAATGATACTATAACTCCTCCTATGGTCGCTCATGAGTTCAACAAGCTTATTCCTAACTCTAAACTTAAGTTTGTTGATAAATGCTGCCATGCGCCTATGATGGAGCACCCAGAGAAGTTTAATAAAATTTTAGACAACTTTTTGAATGACAATTGAGATGTTAGCAGAGGAGTTGATAAACCATATGATTCCACCTTTGAAATTGACAGATGATGTGCATAAGGCCATGCTGTGGATGGAGGAATTGAGGTGTAACCAACTTCCGGTGGTAGATAATCAGAAGTTTTTAGGGCTACTTACAGAAGAAGTAATTCTGGAAAACAATGATGTAGAAAAGAAAGTAAGTGATATGGAGCTGATCGCTTCATCTTGTATGGTTACAAGTAACTCACACTTTTATGACGTATTAAAAGTTTCGTCTGATAATGATGCGCACTTAGTAGGTGTCATCAATGAGGCTGGTGAGTATACCGGGGTGATCACAGTTCAAGACATTGTCACGAGTTTTGCCCAATCTGCTGCAGTGCAAATACCTGGAGGAATCATCGTATTATCAATCAAACAAATTGATTATTCTCTGGCCGAAATAAGTCGTCTGGTAGAAGAAAATAATGCCAAAATACTAAGCAGCAGTATTAAAATTGATGACCAGGATCCTAATATGCTCAAGGTCACACTTAAAATAAATCGTTTAGATCTCACCCACGTAGTAGCTACATTAGAGCGCTTTGGCTATAAGTTAATTGCTCGCTTTCAAGAGACAAAAGTGCTCGAAGAAGAAAAGGGCAAAATTGACATGCTACTTAAATATCTGGATATATAAATTACCGATTTATGAAAATTGGTATACACGGAAAAGACTTTAACCGGGAAACGGGACAGTTTATTCAAGAAGTATTTGATTCTCTTTCTGCAAAAAATGCACAATTAGAATTGTCAGAAGAATTTTTTGACCTTGCTAAGAATGCCAGTATTTCTTTGCCAGAAGTAAACGTATATAACGAGCACAGCGATCTGAGCCATCTCGATTGCTGCCTTACCTTGGGTGGAGATGGTACCTTGCTTGAAGCAGTGACCCACATCGGAAGAGCAGAAACACCAATTTTAGGCATAAATACAGGTAGGTTAGGGTTTTTGGCGACAACCTCAAAGGCAGATTTTAAAGATGCGCTCGATGCAATTTTTGAAAAACGTTATACTTATGACGAACGAGCACTTTTAAAACTCGAATCTGATAATCAGCTTTTCGATGGACTTAATTTTGCGCTAAACGATTTTGCCATTCTGAAGAAAGATACCTCTTCTATGATTGTCGTTCATGCTTTCGTAGATGGTGAATTTTTAAACTCTTATTGGGCTGATGGTGTAATTGTAGCTACACCTACCGGTTCTACCGGATACTCAGTGAGTTGTGGTGGCCCATTAGTGCTTCCTCAGTCAAACAATTTTGTCATCACGCCTGTTAGTCCACATAATCTAACGGTGAGACCGATGATTGTGCCCGATGATTGTGAGTTGTCATT
>NZ_SMMD01000261.1 GCF_009711475.1 Fulvivirga aurantia | reverse complement strand
AAAAAAAAGTAAATATCGCGCTATGCTAGTCATTATTAATTCGTTTTAAAGCTTGATTGAAACCTTGTTCAGAAGTAATATCCCCCGCTGGTGCGAGCTTTTAGCTCGTATCTACCACTCTTAAATATAATCAATTTCCAGCAGTCCTTTCCCTCAACTATAATCAATGGCACTGCTATACTTCCAATGTTCAGGTTCATTTACAAAACCAGCTTCAACCGGATTAAAATGTATATAGTCTACTTTTTGATCAATTACCTGTGGGCTCCATAATTCAATTGGTTTATTATTTTGCTACCAGAATTGCCTACGTTTAATTTTGCTATTGTTAGCGCCTGCTTTTTCCATCATCCAGAGCATCCCTGCCTTTGCCGAAACTGCTCCGTGCAGGCAGGCATTCCTTTCGGCTCTCCTGAGTATTTTCTTCTATTAACTTTTGAAGGGCCTTGGAGGTAAAGGTTTTTAAGGATTTCAATAAGTAGCCCGGATCTTTTTCCTTTGCCCGAAAGATCAGATGAATATGGCTTGGCATGATGCACCATGTATATAGCTCCATTCCTTTGTTTTTTCTGCAATGATTCAAACTTTCTAGCATAGCATTGAAGTACAGATCCCGTATAAAAACATCAAGCCAATAAACTGTTGCAAAACTTACAAAATAAAGCCCTTCTTTATTATAGAATTTGTGCTTCCTGCTCATTGGGTAATGGTAGAAAGTCTTAATGAATTTACTTCAAAGGATTGATCGGATTGACTGGTTGTGGATACGAGTTACAAGCTTACACCAGCTAGGATTCTCAACACGTTAGAAGTTACCAATCTAAACCTTCTGCCTTACGAAAGATATAAATTCTATATTTATCAGGTATCAGTGTTTTTCTTTTATATGAATGAACAGAATCACTTAATTCTAGAAGCTCTAATTCTTCTCCGTTAATAATTAAATGATCTTTATGTATTGAATAAGGTAATATTTCATATCCCTTGGCATTGGCAAAACCCCAGTACACTGAGTCCTTAAAGAAAATTTCTTGCAAATTATTATTACTAACTTTTGTAGTGTCTCCTTCATACATTGTGATGGTTTTATAACCAATCCATTTGCCTAGAATGATGTTATTTTGGGATCTATTGCCCTTCCCTGAACAATTAGGCAGGGCAACCAGTAAAAAGACATAAATTATACTCTTCATCGTAATCTAGTTTTTATTGAGTCGTATCTTTAGTTTGCTCATCAAATGAAGCAGTGACAGTAGTGAGAAGGTCAATAAATTTATCCACTCCTTTTTCGGACATCTCTTGATTGAATATGAATTGTTCCATTTCTCCCCCACTAGTGCGAGCTTGTAGCTCGTATCTACCACTCTTAAATATAAT
>NZ_SMMD01000117.1 GCF_009711475.1 Fulvivirga aurantia | reverse complement strand
TCGCTGTTTTGAGGTAATTAGTAAACATGATGTTGTTGATTATTTTGAGTGTAATGTTGTTTCTAAGTATAATCTCAGGCCTCACAAATTTTAAGGCATTCCAGAAATATCTTCTTCTGGCGCGCTTCTCCCCCACATCTTCTACATCCGCATAGTATTGCTCTTCCAGGTCACCAATTATTCCTTCAAATAGATAATCCGGACAGATCCATTCTAAAAGGTCAGTAATTCCTTTTGGGGGCCGAAGCATGCTCATAGTGCAGCAATTTTGAGTTCGGGTATCAACTTCCAAAGCTTCAATCGCTGCTCTTGAATAGATTGCAAAACGCTTAAACCAGCACTGGTTAACTCGAAATAACGTTTTCGCCTGCCTCCCCTCTCTTTAGTGGCACCTCCCATATGAGACTTAAGTAAGCCCTTATCTTCCAGTCTGTAAAGTGTCACATGCACAGCACTAAGGCTTAATTTTCTATCTAGCTGCTGCTTCACTTCTTCCACTATGGCATTGCCATACGACTCTTCTTTCAATACTCCTACCATCGTCAACATAAGCTCTTCAAATTCACCAAGA
>NZ_SMMD01000469.1 GCF_009711475.1 Fulvivirga aurantia | reverse complement strand
CCATCATTAGATACGTTCATGAGCGCGAAAAGATATTTGAGCCAGATTTACATTTACCCTATAAAGTCATTGCCTGGCATCAGACTCAATGAGGCTGAGGTGCAGGAAAAAGGGCTAAAGTATGACCGCAGATGGATGTTGGTAGATAGCGATGGGGAGTTTATTACCATGAGGAAAAACAGGAAGTTGTTGAAGTTCTTTGTGAATAAAACTTCTCTGGGTTATGATATTGGTTGTGAGTTTCACAAATCAACTATACAAATTCCCTTTGAGCTCACTGAGGGTACAGAGATAAATGTATCTATTTGGGGCGATAAGATAAAGGCCATTGAGGGTAATACTGGTTGGAACGATTGGTTTAGCGAAGCATTGCGTGAATCGTGTACGCTGGTTTACTTTCCTGAAGAGGCCAAACGACCTATTAAAGACAAGTGGCAGGTAAACAATGAGTCCGTGAGTTTGGCTGATGGCTATCCATATTTAGTAATTGGTGAGTCTTCCTTAGATCGGCTAAACCAAAAGTTGGCACAACCTTTAGATATTTCTCGCTTTAGACCCAATCTGGTGTTTAAAGGAGGTGAACCTTATGAGGAGTTTAACTGGAAAGACTTTAAGATAGGAGATGTGGCCTTTAAAGGGCTCAAGCCTTGTGCTCGTTGTGTGGTCACTACATTAGATCCTGACACGGGTGAGTCAGGTTTGGAACCACTCAAAACATTGGCTACTCAAAAAATTGATGATAAAGTAGTTTTTGGTCAACATACGCTTGCATTAGAAGAAGGCTCGGTTAAGGTTGGTGATGAGATAGAAATCAACTCTACCAAAGATTCTCCTTATGATCCGTTATAATAAATAAAGGCTGTAGCTTATCTTTGCGCCAGCAAAACCATGACTTACCTATACCTTAAGGCACTCCACATTATCTTTATTGTAACCTGGTTTTCGGGGTTATTTTACATCGTAAGATTATTTATTTATCAGGTTGAGGCCAATCAAAAACAGGAGCCGGATAAAAGTATCTTGAAGGCAGAATATAAGCGCAATAGCAAGCGCCTTTGGTATGGTATCACGTGGCCATCGGCCGTGATTACTCTTATCATGGGCACCTCACTTCTGATCGAGCAGCCTGCTTATTTACAAATGGGGTTTATGCATATAAAACTCACTTTTGTTTTCTTTTTGTATCTCTATCACTTTGCTTGTCACCGCATATTTAAGCAACTACAGCAAGATATTTACAAGTACAGCTCTCAGCAACTACGCCTGTGGAATGAGGTCGCAACCATATTTTTAGTAGGCATCGTTTTCATTATCGTGTTGAGAAACGCCATGAGCATGGTATGGGGTTTTGTAGGCTTAGTACTCTTTACAGCCATATTGATGTTAGCCATAAAAATTTATAAAAGAATAAGAGAAAAAAATGAAGGGAATACTAGTAAACAGTAGCTGCATATTTTTGCTCGCTACAGTTCTTTTGGCCTGTGGTGGCGAGTCCGAAAAAGAAAGAACATTGCCTTTTTTAGGCCGTCATGATTATACAGAAACAGATACGGTCTATCATACAGTGGGTGATTTCAGGTTTGTAAATCAAGATAGCAGCTGGGTTACCGATGAGACATTTGAAGGGAAAATCTATGTGAGTGATTTTTTCTTTACCTCGTGCCCTACGATTTGCCCTATTATGAAAACTCAGATGCTACGGGTTTATGATAGCACCAAAACTAATGACGATGTTATGATACTTTCTCATACTATTGACCCTAAACATGATACTGTGGCAGTACTCAAAGAGTTTGCTAATCGATTGGGTGTAAGTAGCGAGAAATGGCATTTTGTAACAGGAGAGAAAGATGAAATTTATAAAATTGGCCAAACCAGCTATATGGTAAGCGCTGTTGAAGATCCTACGGAGCCGGGAGGTTTCATACACAGCGGTGCGTTCATATTGGTAGATAGAAAAGGTAGAGTGAGAGGCCTTTATGATGGCACCAAGGCAGATCAGGTCGATAAACTGATCCGTGATATTGATGTATTGCTAAAAGACAAAAATTAAATGACGCGTATTTTATTAATAGTTGTAGTATTTGTATTTACAATAGTTGCCTGTACCAGCAGCACAAGTAAAAATGATGAAAAGCTCTCTCATGGGGAGAAAGTAAAAATAGAACAGTATCTGGTAGAGGGACAGCAATTATATACCATTCACTGTGCCAATTGCCACCAACCTGATGGTGCTGGACTGGCTCAGCTTTTTCCGCCACTAAAAAATTCTGATTATCTAAAAGAGAATTTTGAGACCGCTATTTGCTCTATGCGATATGGGCTAGAAGGGGAGATTGTGGTAAATGGGGTTACATACAACCAGAAAATGCCTGGCATCTCAACGCTCACAGATTTAGAAATAGCTGAAATAGCTACTTACATCTATAATTCATGGGGTAATGAGAGAGGTCTGGTTGCGGTAAATGATGTGAAAGAGGTACTCAAAAACTGCAAGAAGTAATAGTGCATCATTATATTTCGGGAAGGGCTTCCTTTCAGCCCTGTCTGCCGGACAGGTAGGTTTGACTTTTTTTGTTTTCCCGAAAATGTTCGGGACAAGCTGTTTTTTGTGTCAAGACAAAAAATGAAAAAAGAGCTATGAAATCAGCTGAAAAGAGAAAGTTATTTCTATTTAAAAGTACTTCAGCTCGACTTTCACCTGAGCGCCACCTTCGGCCAGTGAAAATTTAGTTTCTTCAAAAGAAGGAGGGCCAAAAGTACCTAATGATTTATTGGAAAATCCGAAACCTTCTTTTGGCAGACCAATAAAGTTTTTGTCTAGCTCACCATTGTTGTTGGTATCCTGAAAGATAGCCACGGCATATACGCCTTTTCTAAGCTTTAAGGTAAGGTGCTGCTTTAAATCCCCCTTTACTTTTATTTTGTGCAGAGCCACTTCTTTTTTGAGATAGTTTTCTTCACAATCAAAAATTGCCACTACAAGCTCACCTTCCGGTTTTTTGATGTTTTCAACTACTATGGTC
>NZ_SMMD01000402.1 GCF_009711475.1 Fulvivirga aurantia | reverse complement strand
GGAGTTCTGGCTGGAACTCGCCCATCTACTGCGACAATCGCTTGTCTCTTTCCTTTCCTGCAATTAGGAAACATATTAAGCAGACATTAGTTACAACCATTAAAGAAAACTACGAGGGCGTACAGGCTATCGCTGGTGTTGCTACGGCTGGTATACCTCAAGGTGCTTTGGTAGCTGAAGAACTTTACCTTCCTTTTGTGTATGTGCGAAGCAAACCTAAAGGTCATGGTATGACAAACATGATTGAGGGGAAAGTAACGCCCGGACAAAAGGTTGTTTTAATAGAAGACTTGGTATCTACCGGAGGCAGTTCTCTAAAAGCGGCAGAAGCACTTAAAGAGGCTGGCTTTGAGGTAATCGGGATGGCCGCAATTTTTACTTACGGCTTCGATGAAGCTGAAGAAAACTTTAAAAAAGCTGGTATTCCGCTAACATGCCTTAGCAATTATAATTTTCTTTTAGAGGAAGCGCTTAAAAGAGGTACTATCACAGAAGACCAGCTTAAAACTTTAGAAAGCTGGAGGGAGAATCCCGCTGAGTGGTAAGAGAGGTTTAAAACTTCTCTTCTACACCTAATCCAAACAAGGCAAAGTCATACTTGACGGGATCTTCAGGGTCGAGCTTACGCAAGTTTGCTGTAAGCTCTATTGCTGTCTTCCAGTCGGTTTGCTTGCGTGTAATTAGGCCTAATTTTCTCGCGACCCGATCTACATGTAAATCACATGGGCAAACTAACTGACTTGGCTTTATTTTATTCCAAATGCCGAAGTCAACACCATTATTGTCGCTTCTTACCATCCAGCGTAAAAACATATTGATTCGCTTACATGCAGAGTTTCTCGCAGGAGTGGCAATATGCTTTCTGGTTCGGTCAGGATAATCAGGAAGGCTAAAAAACAAATTATGAAAACCGATAAGACCGTTTTCTATAGTCTCATCGTCAGCAGACATGCTCATGAAAAAAGCGTCTTCCAAGCTTTCATAGGTGGTATAATACCACTTAAAGAACTCGATAAAATAAAGTGTATCAGTAGAATTAAAGGTTCGATGCTTAAAATTCAATAATCTTTTAAGCTCATTGTCAGAATGATTTATAATGAAATCATGAGGAGCATGGTCCATCAACGAAAAAAGCTCTTTACATTTATTAATAATTGTCTTTCGTTGGCCCCAGGCTAATACCGCAGCCCAAAACCCTGTAATCTCTATGTCCTCTCGCTTGCTATAGGTGTGAGGTATCGATACTGGATCCGGTCTTATAAAGTCAGGATTGTTGTACTGCTTGTACTTGAGGTCTAAAAAGTCCCGAAGCTTTCTATCCATTACGGTATGTAAGATACGGTAACTCTGAATTGAGGATCGATTGCTCCTAACCTCTCATAAGCCGACTTAGAAATTCTTATTACCACGTTTTTATTTACACCGGTGTCTGGCAACTTACCTAATACACGCACAAATACTTCCTGGTCATTCATTTCATTACGAACCCTCAAAATAGTACCCACTTTTGCCGTTCTGTGCAAAGCCAGATATTTTCTATTACCATCAGAACCGTCAATGAGTGTTGCCACACCAGACTCAATAATTTCTTCAAAATCACCCGTTTTAGTAACAGGTTCCATTCGCTCTTTTTTTGGTTCGGGTGTAGTCGATATTGAGTCACTAATTTGAGGTGTGCTTGAAACTAGCTTTGTACTATCCTGTTTTTCAGATTTCTTTAAATCTCCTCCATCCGCTATTTGAGCTGGATTATCTTTCACCCCAACTATTAACTCCTGACCGATACCAATATCCGGAGATGATAGGTCATTCCATTTCAGCAAATCTTCTATCGATGCTCCATACTGTCGTGATAAGGAATAGAGCGTTTCTGATTGCTTTACAATGTGTGTTTTATGAGCTGCATTGTTTTGATAAACAGGTGCCTCACTTTTTTCTTCAGTTTGGCTATTACTCTTTTTAATGATCAAAACCTGTCCTATATCAATTGAGTTGGACTGTAGATTGTTCCATTGCTTCAAGTCCTGCACATTCACTCCATATTGTTTAGATATAGAATACAAAGTCTGTTTTGGCGCTACCTGATGCTTTATGGTCTGGTTGGCATTGTTTTCTGGTGTACTCTCACTAGTTTCCACTGAAACAGGCATTTGCTTTACCTTCTCTTTCTTTTGCTTTAGCGGAATTTTTATAATTTGCCCAATATCAAGTCCGTACTCTGTAGGTGGATTACTTGCTATAATTTTATTTATAGGCACATTATACTTTCTTGAAACTGAATACAAGGTTTCATTCATTTCTACTTTGTGTAGTATGAATTTTTTCCCGTTTACCTCTTCTATACCGACCGAATCAGTTGAGAAAGTATATCCATAAGATGAAAAAA
>NZ_SMMD01000672.1:2649-5480 GCF_009711475.1 Fulvivirga aurantia | reverse complement strand
ATTATTGTCCGTATATGTCTTCTGACGGAGAATATTTTATATACTCGAGAAGATATAATAACCCTAAAAAAAAAGGATGGGCAGGTGTCGAAAAAGGCGAGGTTTATTGGGTAAAAGCTGACGAATTACTTTTTAATTAAAACTGCTTTTGAAGCCTTAGTATGCCATGCAGATATCAATCTGATTGTATCTGCATGACCTTGCTACTAAGCTCAACTCCTACCGTGGTTCCATAATCAATTTGTAAATAAACCTTGACTAACCTCTAATGTGCGATCTACTTCAGGGTCATTACCTTTATTCACAATCACATCCGGTTGTACAGTTTGCTTTCTGGTTTCACCAGAAACCCTTGTAATGTAGCGACTGGGAGCCAAAACCAATAATTTAGTATTGGGCAGATAAAAAGGATTTAAATTTCCCGTTTGATTTGCATGACCTCCTGTGGGTTGACCTACAAGTTTTGCCAATTTATGATCCTGAATTGTGGTAACGAAGACTACTCCTGCCGAGTAAGTCATTTCGTCTATAAGTACGATCACTTCACCTTTAAACCTTTTAGATTCTTCCACTGGTTCGATAATCTCATCATTTGTAACATCAATTTCGATGATTTCACCTGGCTCTCCTTTATACCCAAATAATCCGTTGTTATCTTCATTAAGTTTCTCAATGGCGGTTGAAGCCTGATTTAACTCCTTATTGGTAAGGTATTTAATCACTACTGCACCTGCATCGGTTTGGCCACCGGTATTGCCTCTAACATCTATAATTAGCTTAGATATCTTCTGTTGTTGTATTTGAGCAAAAGCGTTTTCTACGAATTCTTCAAACCCAGCCTCTTCATCCACATCAAACGAACCTAGTCTGAGGTAAGCGATTTGGTTTGGCATGATATCTAACCAATTATCACCTAACTTATTCTGCTTACTTTCCCAATTTTCAGGGTTGAAAGCTGTGATAGTGGTTAGTTGATCATTATGCTCCAAAACAAGCTCGAAATTGCCTTGCCAACCATAGATGGCGTGAAGCCAATAATGGAATAGCAATGTACTCATGTGCATTCTCAAAGTGGCAGTTTCACCATGCCCATACTCCGCCAATTCCTTCAAAATCGTTTCGCCAGCTACTCCATTAATAGAAACCACCCTGGTGCCTTTCTCGATGGTTATACTGTTTGATTTATGCTTGTAGGTTTTGTTAATATATATCGATTGGTCATTTACATAAACACCAAATGGGTATAAATACTGCCCATTTTCTTCATGATAGTAACCTTCGGCAAGCAGTGGAAATATAAAGCTGTGACCATCTTTGAAGTAGGGATTGAATTTACCAATCAGCTTAAAAAAATCCTGACGACTCATGTCGCTTTTAAGGTTACTGTTTATACTTTCAAATTTTGCCACAATCGAGTCTGAGTCAGTAAGTTCATGAAAAACCGGGTGTCTTTCAGCCATTTGGGTTTTAAGGAACTCCAAATCTTCAGCTAATTCTTTTTTACTAAAGGTTTTATCGGTAAATGCTTCATCCACATCATCATGAATCCATTCTTCAATGCCTCCACAACCCGTGATTACCCAAATCAATAACAATAGTGAAATCGTGCGTATCATCATATCTTTGTTTAAGTTACTTTTCATGATCAGAGCCAATTTTAATTAACTCTCATTTCCTCTTTTAATTTCAAAGCCGATGGAGAATTTGGCTCAATTGCTAAGCTCTTATTTAAGAAATTAAGAGCAAGTTCCTCCTTACCTAAAGAATGGTATGCCTGAGCCAATGCTTCCTGACTTTTGGCAGAAGCCGGAAATATTTCGGCAGAGAATTCTAAAAGTTTGAGTCCGTTACTTTTCGCATACTCCCCCAGATGTCCTGCAAAAGCGTAGCTTGAGTAGTCTTGCACCAATTTTTCCTTCAATTGATTTGTTTCGGCATGAGCCTTCATAAAGCGCTTTGCCTCGCTCTCATCGGCTAGCACCACTAGCTTGATAACTTCCATTGTATAACTCAGGTCAGTCCAGGTTCTTTCAACACCCTCTTTACCCATCAGCTTCACCAATTCATTAGCTACCGAATAGGTGGAAAGTGGGTTTTGTCCGGTAACCAGTCTCCCATCTACCACTGACTGGTTAAATAAAGGAGGCATTTCCTGAAAATTAGCACCAAGACTCGTTAGTTTTTCCTGTAAGAAAAAAGGTAGAAATTTGGCTGCCTTAGAAAACAATTTCTCTTCCATATCAGTAAATGAGCTGATTTTTCTACCTGCCACTAGGTATGAGCCATCAGAAAGTTTGGCATTTACTAAAGCAGCAGGCCCATGACAGACAGCCCCCACTACTCCCTCAGCCTCATAAATGCTTGCCGCTAACTGCCCCAATTCTTTACTTTCCGGAAAGTCCCACATGGTTTTACCACCGGCAAAGTAGATGGCGACATAATCTTTTGCATCCACATCAGATGGAGAAAGACTGTTTTCCAATTGTCTCATTACCTCCTTTTTGGCGATAAACGCCTTGTTTACCTCATTCATTTCCTCTTCCGGCTCGTAGTAAGTCATCCCTCCTCTGGGGCTCAGAAAATCTACTTCCAGACCACTTTCTATAAATACATTATAGGCTTCCGACACTTCAGAAAGTTCGTAACCGCCTGCCGCTAGTGTATCTTTTCCAGCTAATGTGGCTTGTACTTGTTGGTTATTGGTTACAACAATAAGTACTCTTTCCTGAGATAATACCTGCGAAGAAAAACTGAGTAACAAAACGAGTAAGCCTGCGAATGTTTGTGCTATTTTCATGAAAAAGACATTTGATTAAACATGGAAATCACCG
>NZ_SMMD01000672.1:0-2416 GCF_009711475.1 Fulvivirga aurantia | reverse complement strand
AAAAAAGGGGCTGTGAGCGTTTAAATCTATCTGAATTATAATTCAGTCAGAGTGAATTATGATATGAAAGCTTAAATTCAGACTTATTAAATTTTAACCTACTCGTCTCTTTCCTTTCGATATTGAGAAGGGGTTTTTTGAAGATTTTTCTTGAAAGCGGCATTAAAAGCCGATAAGCTATTGAAACCACTATCGTATGCAATAGAAGAAATTGTCAGGTGATCGTATTCAGACGAATTGAGCATTTGCTGTGCCGATTTGATTCGATAAGAGTTAAGGTAATGCTGAAAATTTTGTTCGAAGTTTTCATTGACAGCCTGTGAAAGTGCATGAGCACTCACCTTAAGGTGGCTTGCCACCTCCTGCAGTTTTAACTCAGGGTTCAGGATAAGCTTTTCATCTTTCATCATCTTTTCTAACTCAGAAATCAACTGCACTGATTGGTCTTTGTTAAGTCTGGAGTTTTGGTATTTTTTTACCTTAGGCATTAGCACCTTATGAACAAAGGCCCAAATACTCAATGGATATACAACTAGTGAATAAGTAATCGGTCCCATGATATAAGGCACAACTTCATCTAGCAAGAACATGAAGTATGAAAACCAAATAAATACCACTCCTAAGTGGATGTAATTAAGCCAGTTTTTCTGAGCTCTGGAAATAGAGATAGACGAACCAGCCCTATATCTTCTTTGCCAAATAAAAGAGTAGATGATATAGCTTAAAAAATGGAGATAGATGAAGTAGATACCAAAGTTGAGGTAGAAATCTTTCGACAGCAGACTCAGGCTATTCAATACAAAGAAGATACTGAATGGTATAAAATGTAATGCATCGCCTTTATTGATCCTGAAATTTTCTTGTAGAAAACTTCGGGTATAGAAATAGAAAATTGGACCAAAAGAAAGAATAAGTGTAAGGCCCAGCGTGATAAATAGCATGTCTAAATCAGACGTGAATGACAGGAATATAGACTTACTGATCCGAATTCCGAATACTATCAGAAGCACTCCAAGGATTCTGTTTGACAATGTATTAAGCTGAGGTGCAACCAACAATGAAATACCAAGCGAGAGGCCGTGTAGTACTCCAAAGCTACAAATTGCCAAAATAATAATGTGTTCGACTGACATAATGCTATATAAACCGCAAACTTGGCAAATATTAAAAGTACTCTAAAGAAATCAGTCGATTAAAATGCGGAAAAATTAATTAATAAAACATCTGTAATGATCTGGTTGATAGAGATTGAAAGAAATATTATTCAGATAAGGTCGTTCTTCTCGCTAATTTTTTTGAGTTTTATAAAAGAGCATTTGACATTTAATAAATGGGAAGGTTTCTTAAATAGTCCAGATGCGTGCTAACAGGATGTTGAGTATAACATAAAATAAAAACGCTATGGCCGAAACGAAAACCAAAGAAACAGAAGCAGATGTTTACAAGTTTATCAGCTCATTTGCCAGTACTGAACAAAAGAAAAAAGACAGCTATGAACTAATAAAAATACTGCAAGATATAACGGGCGAAGAACCTAGAATGTGGGGGCCTACCATTATTGGTTTTGGCCGCTATCATTATAAATACAAAAGCGGACACGAAGGTGATGCTCCCATACTTGGGTTTTCTCCAAGAAAAGCAGCTTTTTCCCTCTATATCTATTCTGACACAGAAAAAAGCAACTCACTACTGTCTAAACTTGGCAAATACAAAATGGGAAAAGCCTGTATTTATGTAAATAAACTTGCCGACATCAATATTCCCGTTCTCAAAGAACTTTGTGTAGAGTCCATAAAATACATTAGTGAACATAACGAATGCTCCTGTAGGAAAAAATATAACGACTAAGCCAAAGATTAACTTCTTGTTTTGTTGATAAGTTGACCGCTCCTCTCCTATTTCATACATGCTTTCAGTAGCTACTCTTAAATGTAGTTTAGTTGTACTTTAGTTTTACGGCATTGTGTGACAAATCAAATGTCGGCTAAAAGTCTAATAAAACGGTGATCAATTCTCATTCAAACAACTACCTTTAGCATAAAAAAATTAAGGACAGAATGAATTTTATTGCAAAAACAATAACTGAAACCAGGAGAGTTAAAGGACTTACTCAAGAAGAACTTGCCGAAAAGGCAAAAGTAAACTTGAGAACTATTCAGCGAATTGAAAATTCAGAAAGTGATCCGAGAGGCACAACTTTAAACTTCATCTGTGATGCCTTAGAGATTGATATAAGTCAATTGCTTTCAACTGAAAATCCTGATGTTAGAAAATCAATTGGCTCTATAATCACAAACGGAGTATTCTTACTGATCTTAAATTTATTGTTAACTGCAATTATCGGTTTTTTAACTTTGGATACGAATGCGAATATTAACAGCATTTTTGCAGGTTTTTTAGTCAGTGTTCTTACCCC
>NZ_SMMD01000253.1 GCF_009711475.1 Fulvivirga aurantia | reverse complement strand
ATACTTTATACGTTTTGGCCCTACATCACCTAATCGTTTCTTGCGGTCTTCTTCATATTCTGAGAAGCTCCCCTCATACCATTTAACTTCAGAATTACCTTCAAAAGCCAAAGTATGGGTACATACCCTATCTAAGAACCACCTATCGTGAGAAATTATAACTGCACAGCCACCAAAGTTTTCCAATGCTTCTTCCAAAGCCCTCAAAGTATTTACATCAAGGTCGTTTGTTGGCTCATCCAGGAGCAATAAATTGGCTCCTTGTTTTAATGCAATAGCCAGATGAACACGATTTCTCATTCCACCAGACAGTTCCTTTACCTTTTTCTGTTGGTCGCTTCCGCTAAAGTTAAACTTGCTCACATAAGCACGGCTGTTGATTTGTTTATCTCCCAACTGAATCAACTCATTACCACCGGTGATAGCTTCCCAAACGGTATCCTCAGGCTTTAAATCATCATGCTCCTGGTCTACATAAGCGATTTCTACTGTAGAGCCAACCTCAAATGTACCTTCGTCAGGTTGCTGCTGCCCGGTAATCATTTTAAAGAGAGTTGTTTTACCAGCCCCATTTGGTCCAACAACACCAACAATACCTGCTTTTGGGAGGTTGAAGTCCATATTTTCATAAAGCAACTTGTCTCCAAATGCCTTCGCCACGCCATGCGCTTCAATTACTTTATCTCCAAGTCTCGGACCGGGAGGAATAAACAGCTCCAATTTAGCCTCTTTTTCCTTCGCCTGCTCTCCGAGAAGTTTGTCATAGGCATTAAGTCGAGCCTTCGACTTGGCTTGTCTGCCTTTCGGAGTCATTCGAGCCCACTCGAGTTCTCGTTCAAGGGTTTTCTGTCTTTTAGATTCAGATTTTTCTTCTTTAGCAAGTCGTTTTTGCTTTTGCTCTAACAAGGATGAGTAATTGCCTTTCCATGGAATGCCTTCTCCACGGTCCAGTTCAAGAATCCATCCGGCTACGTTGTCTAAGAAATATCTATCGTGAGTTACGGCAATCACGGTACCTTTATATTGTTGTAAGTGCTGCTCAAGCCAGTGTACAGACTCTGCATCAAGGTGGTTGGTAGGCTCATCGAGAAGTAGTACATCTGGCTCTTGTAAAAGCAATCGGCATAATGCCACCCTTCTTTTTTCACCACCAGATAGATGCTCAATCTTGGCGTCAGCATGCGGTGTTCGTAGTGCGTCCATCGCCCGCTCCAATTTATTGTCTAACTCCCAGGCGTTGGCTGCATCCAGTTTTTCCTGCACTTCGCCTTGTCTTTCAATAAGTTTATTCATGGCATCTGGATCATCCATGATTTCAGGCTCAGCAAATTT
>NZ_SMMD01000707.1 GCF_009711475.1 Fulvivirga aurantia | reverse complement strand
TTTCTTTTATAAAAATTAAACGAAAAAACTATGCCAGCTTTTCATATGGCTGTTTTTGGCTCAATGATTACAGTCAATTCCTTTGATTTAATCGATGTAAGAAGCCTGCCTCTTTTCCTTATAAGAAAATAGTTTTTCCACATCGTGCATACTATTTTTGCGGCATGGCAGAACAAATACTGATCCTCGATTTTGGCTCCCAATACACGCAGCTAATTGCAAGAAGAGTAAGAGAGCTTAATGTTTATTGCGAAATTCACCCCTATAACAACCCTCCCGCACTTACAGACGACATAAAAGGCGTTATTTTATCAGGAAGCCCGTGTTCTGTAAAGCAAGAAGATGCGCCAGATTTAGACCTTGATGCTTATAGACAAAAGGTTCCGGTGATAGGGGTGTGCTATGGTGCTCAGATGATGGCTAATAAAAATGGCGGAGAGGTATTGCCATCGAAGGTTAGAGAGTACGGTCGGGCTAAGTTATCGTCTGTAGATCAGCACAATGAGCTGATGAAAGAAATTTCTATAGACTCTCAGGTTTGGATGTCACATGGGGATACAATTACACAGTTGCCTGAAAATTTCGACATTATTGCCAGTACGCCTTCAGTTAATGTAGCAGCCTACAAAATAAAAGACGAGCAGACTTACGGCATACAATTTCACCCTGAAGTAACACACAGTCTGGAAGGAAAAATCGTACTAAGAAATTTTGTGGTTCACATCTGTAAATGTGCACAGGATTGGACTCCGGATATTTTTGTAGAGGCGACAATTGATTCTTTAAAAGAACAACTTGGCGATGATAAAGTGGTTTTAGGTTTGTCAGGAGGTGTTGATTCTTCTGTGGCTGCCACGCTTATTCACCAGGCAATCGGTAAGAATTTACATTGTATTTTCGTTGACAATGGTTTGTTAAGAAAGAATGAGTTTGAAGATGTACTCGACTCTTACAAACACATGGGGCTCAATGTAAAAGGTGTAGATGCTAAGGATAGATTTTACAAAGCTTTAGAAGGCCTCACTGATCCTGAAGACAAAAGAAAAGCGATTGGTAAAGTATTTATTGAGGTTTTTGATGATGAAGCCCATAAAATAAAAGATGTAAAATGGTTGGGTCAGGGTACGATCTACCCCGATGTAATCGAGTCTGTATCGGTTCAGGGGCCATCTGCCACTATAAAATCTCACCACAATGTGGGTGGTCTGCCAGATTTTATGAAATTGAAAGTAGTAGAGCCACTAAACACGCTATTTAAAGATGAAGTAAGGCTTGTTGGTAAAACCTTACAGATCGATCAGGCTATTTTAGGTCGTCATCCTTTTCCAGGCCCAGGTCTCGGTATTAGAATTTTAGGAGACATCACACCAGAAAAGGTATCAATTTTGCAGGAAGTCGATCACATATGGATAAACGGTCTCAAGGAAAATGGGCTGTATGATGAAGTATGGCAGGCGGGAGCAATACTTTTACCGATTCAATCTGTTGGTGTAATGGGAGACGAACGAACCTACGAGCAAGTGGTAAGTCTAAGGGCCGTAACCAGTGTAGATGGTATGACAGCTGACTGGTGCCATTTGCCATACGATTTTCTGGCTGACGTATCCAACAAAATAATAAATACAGTAAAAGGTGTAAACCGCGTTGTTTACGATATCAGTTCTAAACCTCCTGCAACCATAGAGTGGGAATAAATCTTTAAGATGAAGCGTATAAAATACATAGCAATTGTCTGGCTTTTATTTGTAGGAAGTGCTGTAATAGCACAAACCACCCCTGAAGAGTATGCAAAGCAATACACGGGTGCACACCTATTATTTTCTCAAGGTAAATATAGTTTGGCTATGGAGGCATTTAAGCCTCTCATCAAGTCAGACGAAAACAATCCATTTGCTAATTACTCTTCTTTCTATTATGCGCTTTCAGCCTATAGACAGGGATATGTACCCATGGCAAAGGATATGTTACTACAGGTTAAGCAGCTTTATCCTAAATGGTCAAAAATAGATGAGGTAAACCTCTGGTTGGCACAAATATATTTTGAGCAGGAGGAGTTTAACAGTGCGCTTAACATTCTAAAAAGCGTAAAAAATAAAAGAAGTAGAGATTTCATTGTCGATCTTAAGCGGTACCATATCACCGGGATAGAAAATCTTAATACCCTCAAGAGTCTTCATAAAAATAATAGTGAAGACGAAGTGGTTGCCAGAGTCTTAGCTAAGAGAATAGCTGCTTTGCCTCTTGCAGATAGAGATCAGGAATTATTAGAAAGGCTAATTGAAGATTTTGACCTTGACCCTGAGATATTAAATGTTTCGCTGGTTACTAAAACAGTATTTAAGGACAGCTACAAAGTAGCAGTGATTTTACCTTTTGTGGTGGATAAGTTAGAGCCGGTCGACAAACCAAAGGTAAACCAATTTGTACTGGATATTTATGAAGGTATTCGCCTGGCAGTAGATAGTCTCAAAGATAGCGGAATTGATATTCAACTATTTGCCTATGATACTAAGCGAGATAGTGTAGCTACAAGCAAAATACTGGCTAAAGAAGAAATGAAAGGCATGGACCTTATTATAGGGCCATTATATGCCAAACCTATTGAGCTGGTTACTCAGTTTGCATATACTAATCAAATCAATGTGATCAATCCATTGTTTTCAAATACGGATATAATAGGTAAAAACCCATATTCATTCTTATTCAAACCTGGCAGTGAGCAGGTAGGGGTGGAAGCGGCAAAATATGTAGCCAAAAATGCCAGAAATAAAGTGGGGATCATCTTTTATGAAGACTCAAAGTCTGATTCGACCATGGCTTACTCATATAAGCAGCGAATTGAAAAAGACAGCTTTAATATAATTATGACTCAGAAAATCAGAAAGGATGAATCGAGAGCCATTCTTGATTTATTGTTGATTTCTGACGAGAAAATAAAAGAGGCCTCTACAGAAGAAGCGAGATCTAACTATACCATCGGTATTGACAGCATAGGACATATTTTTGTGGCCTCTGATAATGATTTAATATCTACCAAAGTAATTAGTGCTGTAGAAACAAGAGGTGATTCTATCACCGTAATTGGTTCTGCAGAGTGGATGGAGCTGCCTGTGATTAATTACGAAACTTACGGTAGGCTTAAAACTGTATTGTATGCCCCAGCATACATGCCAAAAGATACATTAGGGTTTAAAAATTTCAGAAACAGATACCTTAAAAAACATAAAAAATCGCCAAACAAGTACGTAGCAAGCGGGTTTGAATTAATGATGCTAATGGGGAAGAGCCTTGATAAGCATGGTAAGTATTTTCAGATTGGCTGGGGCGAGGAAGGCTTTATGCCCGGTTTCATTAGCTATGGTTATAACTTCAATCAATCAAACAGCAACCAACTGGTGCCAATACTCAGGTTTGATGATGAAGAAATGGAAGTGATTTTAAATCAAGAAGAACGTGATGGAGATATCGAGAAGTAAAGCATTATTCAAGGAAGCACAAAACTACATTCCGGGAGGAGTCAACTCACCTGTAAGAGCCTTTAAAGCAGTTGGTGGAGATCCACTCTTCATTTCAAGTGCAAAAGGCGCTTATATCTACGATGAAGATGGCAATAAGTACGTAGACCTTATTAACTCATGGGGCCCTATGATATTAGGCCATGCTCACCCTGAAATAGAAGCAGCTGTAGTTGAAGCAGCTAAATCATCACTTTCATTTGGTGCGCCATCTAATAGAGAAATTACAATTGCCGAGCTGATTACTACAATGGTACCTTCTATTGAGAAAGTACGCATGGTAAACTCTGGCACTGAGGCTACTATGTCGGCCATAAGACTTGCACGTGGTTATACAAATCGCGACAAGGTTATAAAATTCGAAGGTTGTTATCACGGTCATGGCGACTCTTTTTTGATTGCTGCCGGTAGTGGCGCAATGACAATGGGTATACCCAATAGCCCGGGCGTAACCAAAGGTACAGCTGAAGACACACTCACTGCACCATTTAACAATTTGGATGCTGTTCGGAAATTGGTGAACAATAATCCTGATAGTATTGCAGCAATCATCATTGAGCCTGTTGCAGGTAATATGGGTTGTATTGAATCAGAAAAGTCATTTCTAGAAGGTCTTAGGTCAATTTGTGATATGCACGGTATTGTCCTCATATTTGATGAGGTAATGACCGGGTTTAGATTGGCCAAAGCAGGTGCGCAAGCGCTATATGGAATAAAACCAGACATTACTACTTTAGGAAAAATTATTGGTGGTGGTATGCCTGTTGGTGCTTATGGGGGTAAAAAAGAAATTATGGACTTTGTTTCCCCTCAAGGTCCTGTTTACCAGGCGGGTACATTGTCTGGTAATCCTGTGGCTATGGCAGCAGGGCAAGCTATGCTAAGTACATTGAATGATAATCCTCAGATCTATACCGACCTGGAATCGAATACCAAAACAATAGTTGATGGTATGCAGGATATACTCAATGACCTTAATCTGGATTATACTATGAACCATGTTGGGTCAATGTACAGCCTGTTCTTTACCAACCAGCAAGTGATTGACTTCGAAACAGCGAAAAGTTGTGACACAGCTCTTTTTGGTAAATACTTCAGGGGCTTATTAGAAGAAGGGGTTTATATTGCTCCATCTCAATTCGAAACCTTGTTTGTTTCTACCGAAATTAAAGGTGATGTAATCGATCACATCCTTTCTGCCAATAGGAAAGTATTAAAAGATATTCATTAGTCTAGCGCAAGGTATTTATGCGTTTAGGCTTTAATACTCTAGAATAGTAATAGAGAAATCGCTAGCTCCATCATGAAGAAGATCATAATGGCGAACATATAGATACCTCCGACTATATTGAATTTAATGAGAGTTTTAAACCAGTGTTGTTTATATACTTTCAGGAAAGAAATAAATGCATAGGTTGATACCAAAATAAAACCTATTGTAAGCATTGGTTCTGAGATGTCATCATTTTTGAGCAAGTAGGTAGTGGTGATAATCAATACTCCGTATATCAGATACGCGAAGCAATGTAGGTGAAGGGCATGTATGAGGTGTTTGATGTATAGCTCATTTCTTCTTACGTATAGGAGTTTTAAAACCAAAGCAAAGATTGGTATGAGTATAAACATCATTAGTGGTAGGTTTTTTACTACATAACCTACTACTTGTTTATTATCAGCGCGGTTGACTCTAATCATTTGATAAGCTATCATCTCATCAAAATAGCTTAACTCACCCAACTTTAGAGAGTCGTACACCTGCTTGTCAGTAAGGTCGGTGTCAGAGAGGTCAGAGATTTTGTCAAAATCTATTCTATTTAAAATGCTTTGATCACTTTTATTCTTCCTTTTCTCTTCTTCCTTCTTTTTCTCCTCTTCCGACACCTCTGCCAGCTTAAAGACATCAGCAATAGAGTCACCAAGGTGTAATCTTAGCTCTCGTTGTGTTTTTGGGCGTAAGTCGCTCAAATAGCTTGTTAAACTATCAAGAGAGTTGTTTACTTCTAATTTTTCCTGCAATAACTTCCGCTCTTTTCCGGACAAAGGCTTTTGTAGGTCTTTTTTAAGACCTTCGTCCATAAGAGGAAGTACATCGATCAATTTTGTTGACTTCGAATTAGAGATAATGCCTTTTTTAGTTTCGTCACCATCAAATTCTTTCATTACTTCATTGGTAGCGATCGTAACAGTAAAAAAATAGAATAAGCTTATGATCAGATATAACCTGATAGGGTGCGCATAGCTTTCTCTTTTACCCTCTACGTAGCGGTTGGTCAGGTAGCCCGGTTTAATAAAAAAAGGAAGAACTGTACGGCCAAACTTTGAGTCAACAGCAAAGTAAGTACTAAAAAAATCGCCTAGAAGCGCTCCGAAAGAAACGTTATCATCGTGATTACCCTGGCCACAGTTGGGGCAATAATTATAAATCTTATCGAGGGTTCTTCCGCAGTTGAGACAGCTGTTGGTCTTTCTACTGATTCGCATTCATTCTATTTTAAGCGGTGAAATTAATATTAATTATTAAAA
>NZ_SMMD01000567.1 GCF_009711475.1 Fulvivirga aurantia | reverse complement strand
CTTTGTTAATTCGTCTGGTCATTGTGGTTATTAATTATTTGGTTTGTAAATATTATTTTCTTCTATAATCTTGTTGATATCACCGATCACCTCAAAAAATACTTTGAGCTTATCTTCGGAGATATTAGCTCTTACGGCCTGGTTAAATGTGAGTACCGTTATACGAGATACTTCCTTTTTCTCTTTACCCAAATCCGTAAGAAATATCCTCACCGATCTACCGTCATTTTCATCCGGTTTTCTGAAGATCAGGCCCTTTTCTTCCATGTTTTTTAAAACACGTGTTAGGCTTCTTGACTCTAAGCCCATAAGCGGAGCAATCTTCGTAGCAGGCGTTCCTTCTTTTGAACTGATGTTGAGCAAAACGAACCCGATCGAGGTTGTAATATCCTCCTTCACCGCTTGCTGGTTGTACATGCGAGAAATAGCATGCCACGAGGACTTTATATGATGATCAATGGTTTCTTCTCTTTTCATTTATTATCTAAAATTGATAATTTAAATAGCCCTTTATTTTCTTGATATGATGAGTTTATTAGGCTATGCATAACAAATATAGTAAAATATGTTATGCATGCATACTATTTTTTAAAAATTTTCAATTCCCTTTTCAATCTGCCTCAAAAGGCAATCCGGGCATAGAATTTGATTTATGATTAGCATGAAATACGTTTTTGCCATTATTTTATGCACAGTCGTTTGTTCTGAAAAGCTTTGGGCACAATCCAAGTCCTTCGACCCAGATGTATATATTATGTGGAATGCCTCTAATAAGCTTCAGTGGTCAGACTTTGAGGCAACCAATGATGACTCACGATTCGGAGATGCAGGTACTGCTGTAAAAATTGTAGCTAAACCTTACTATGAGAAGCGTAGACTCTATTACAATGTATTTGCTTTGTTTAATAAGAAAAAGTCATGGGCTTCAGATGTAAATGATAGATTATTGGCCCATGAACAATTACACTTTGATTTAGCCGAAGTTTATGCGCGAAAAATTCGTAAAAAAGTGGCTGAGTTAAGAAGGAGTAAGGTTAAAGACCTCAAAATCTACAATAAGGCCGTAAAGAAAATTTTAGAAGAAAGTAACCAAGCGGACGAGCTATACGACCACCAAACCCTACATGGCGCATTGCCCAAAAACCAGATAACCTGGGAAAAGAAAGTGGCTAGACAACTCATGGAGTTACAGGATTATAGCCAATAAGATCAAGCCCAAAATTGCAACTCTATATAACTAACTGAAAGTAAAGTTTTTATACCTTGCTGTAACCTTTTCTTTTTTACTGCCGTCTTACATAAGACTCCAATGTATTGAAGAATTATGCATAGCCCTGAATTACTTAAAGGCTCATTACAGACGATTATACTTAAGCTACTTGCCAATAATGGCCGCATGTATGGTTATGAAATCACTCAAAAAGTAAAAGAACTATCTGATGGTTCACTTATCGTATCAGAAGGTGCTCTCTATCCTACATTGCACAAGTTAGAGTCGGAAGGACTTTTGACTACTGAAAAAATAAGTATGGGAAAAAGAGTGAGAAAGTATTATACGCTCACATCAAATGGAAAAGCCAACGTTGTTGAGCGCGTAAAAGATTTTGAGGCTTTTATAGAAACTATGTTTAAGGTTCTTCAAATTTCGCCACAGCTGTAATCATGCATTTAACTGAATCACATATTAATTACATCATCAGGGATATACAGTACCGCGGTGTAGTCGATGATGATTTAGGCGAAGAACTGGTAGATCATATTTGCACTTTGGTAGAGCAAAAGATGGAAGAGGGTGAGCGATTTATTGAAGCTTACGAAAATGTAAGAGTATCATTCGGCTCCACACACAACCTACAGGAATTACAAACTCAAACAATAAATTCATCCAACTACAACACCAGACTTATGTTTCGAAATTATCTAAAGATTGCACTGCGCAATTTATCAAAACAACGCTTCTATACATTTATTAATGTCACCGGCCTTGCCGTAAGTGTGACCTGTTGTATGCTCATCTCTCTTTTTGTAATCGATGAGCTCAGTTATGATACCTTTTGGCAAGACGAAGACAGGCTGTATCGCACGGTTAGACATGGTAAATATGGAGATAACGAGTTTCATATGGCTACAGCTCCTGCACCACTCGGGCCAGCGCTAAAGGCAGAACTCCCTGAAATAGAGTCTGTGGCGCGTTTCAGAACCTGGGGTACTTACCTGGTGAAAACGCCAAATATGACAGAGTCTATAAAAGAAAGCTCATTAATCTTTGCTGACCCTGACGTTTTTGAGCTCTTAAATTTAAAGCTACTCAATGGAGACGCTAAAACTGCATTGACCAAATCGATGAATATAGCTATAAGTGAAACTATGGCGACTAAATATTATGGAACACCTGATGCGGTAGGGGAGCAACTTATTTTGGATGGAGATGAGGAGTATAACGTAACAGCTGTTTTTGAAGATATTCCTAACAATTCACATTTGAATATTGACTTCATAATGGCCATGGAAGGTATGAGTCAAAGTAAAAGAACCATGTGGTTGAGTAATAATTTCTTCACTTATTTCAAGTTAAAGGAAGGTGTGAATGCTAAAGAATTTTTGGGCAAACTCAATAATATGGCCGATGCTCATGTAAGTGAGCAGCTTGTACAACTAACCGGAGCCACATTTGAAGAGTTTAAATCAAACGGCAACTACATGTATTTTGAGTTGCAGCCTATTTCTGATGCTTACCTTAAATCGGATTTTACTTTTGACATAGGTACGTCAGGTGATATAACATATGTATACCTCTTTACCATCATTGCAGTTTTTATTTTAGTGATTGCCTGTATTAACTTCATGAATCTATCAACCGCTCGCTCAGCCAATCGAGCTAAAGAAGTTGGGGTAAGAAAGGTTCTCGGCTCATATAAATCACACTTAGTAAGACAATTTTTGACTGAGTCCATTATTCTTAGTATCGTGGCCTTTTTCTTCAGTTTGGTGCTCATGGCTTTACTGCTGCCATTCTTCAATTCTATAGCCGATAAGTCTTTGAGTGTGCCTTACGATCAGCCATTATTTTATCTTGGGTTAATCATGGGCTCGCTACTGGTAGGTTTTGCTGCAGGTATTTATCCGGCATTCTTTTTAAGCGCTTTTAAACCGGTAAATGTGCTAAAAGGTAAGTTGGCTCTCGGTAGTAAAAGTGGCTTGATTAGAAGCGGATTAGTAGTTTTTCAATTTTTCATTAGCATCGTTTTACTGGTGGGTACAGCAGCTGTTTACAAGCAGCTCAACTACATTCAAAACAAGAAACTGGGCTTTGAAAAAGAGCAGGTATTAATGGTGGGTGATGCTTATATGCTTGGTGAGAGTTTAGAAAGCTTTAAGGAAGAAGTAAAGAACCATGCATCTACCAAGTCAGTCTCTCTTTCTGGTTTTGTACCGGTGAGTGGCCATAATAGATCTGACAATACTTTTTGGAAAGAAGGCACCGAGCCAACAGAGGATAACATGGTAAACATGCAGTTCTGGAGTGTAGATGAGGGCTATATAGAAACCATGGGACTTACTATGCTTAAAGGTCGCAATTTTAATCCCGACCTTGCTTCTGACTCCAATGCTTTAATACTTAATGAAACGGCATTTAAGGCCTATGGCTTAACCTGGGGAGAAAACAACATTATTGAAAACTTTGACAACGACCCGCAAACGGGTCAGGCTGATCCTAATAAAACCATAAAGCATAAGGTAATCGGTGTGGTCAAAGATTTTCATTTTGAATCTATGAGATTACCAATCGGTAACCTTGCTTTACGACTAGATAGAAGCACGGGGCTCATGTCTGTAAGATTGAACTCCAAAGATCTTGAGGCCTCTTTGTCTACGATTGAGTCTATTTGGAAAAAATTTGCTCCCGAATTGCCATTTAATTATCAATTTCTTGACAGTGCATTTGGTGAAATGTATGACAATGAAAAACGCCTGGCACGTGTTTTCACCATATTTGCGGGTCTGGCAATATTCATCGGTTGTCTGGGGCTATTTGCGTTGGCAGCATTTATGGCTGAGCAACGGACCAAAGAAATTGGCATAAGAAAAGTGATGGGCGCTTCGATTA
>NZ_SMMD01000145.1 GCF_009711475.1 Fulvivirga aurantia | reverse complement strand
GAAATCATCGCATCACCAATGAGCTGCCTCGCATCAAATCAACCATTAGCATTACTGGGAGCACAGATTAAATGGGTTGATATCGACCCTAATATTGGATCATTGGACCCTGATGAGGTAAAAAAGAATATTTCATCTAATACAAAAGCTATATTACTATATCACTGGGGCGGGTACCCCGGACACATAGATGAAATTGTGGCAATAGGGCAACAATTTGATATTCCTGTAGTAGAGGATGCGATTGAAAGTTTTGGATCTGAATATAAAAATAAAAAAGTTGGTAATCATGGAGCTGATTTCACTTTGTTTTCTTTTCAGCCCGTTAGGCTACCTACTACCATTGATGGTGGTGGAATTGTTATAAGAAACTCCACCCTATTAGATAAGGCCCTCCTAATGAGAGATTATGGAATTAATAGATCCAATTTCAGGGATTCATTAGGAGAAATAAACCCGGAGTGCGATATAAGTTTACCTGGAATGGGGGCAACGCTAAACGAACTTGGTGCTTACATAGGATATACAGCAATGGATTATGTACCTGACTTATTGAAAAAGCAAAGAAATAATGCTAAAGTAAACAAGAGTGTACTCGATGTCTACAATGAAATATTACATTTAAGCCCTAAAGATGCACTGCCTAATTATTGGATTTATTCATTCTTGACACCTAAGAGGGATCTCCTCTTAAAAGA
>NZ_SMMD01000215.1 GCF_009711475.1 Fulvivirga aurantia | reverse complement strand
AGTAAACGAGTGGATCTCAAAATATAAAAAAGAGTATCAGAGGGCTCGTGATGTAAATGAGAAAATGCACCAGGCAACGGTCGATATTATCGATCAGTACTCATTAAATAACACAGAATCTCGACATTGGGAAAGTTGGCTTACAGAGACTTTTTATGACGACACGCTCGATGGCAATAATCGTTACCTCGCCATCATAAGACTTACGTTTATGTATTTTAATTATCGAGAGTTTGAGAAGCTTAAGAAAATATATGATGACCTCGACAAGCTTCTCGCGCAGGGGTTTTTCTATTCAAAGCGAATACTTTATAACTATTATGCCAACCGTCTGATGTTGCACAGTAAGTTCGATGTATTACAGCAGGCCGAAGAGTATGGGTACTTATCAATCAGGCAAAAGAATGCAGACCACTTGCAATATTTGACCAATTTTAGTTCTATTCTACTCAGAAGAGGTAAAATTGATGAAGCCCTGAGCCTGATGAAGGAATCTATGGCTGAGATGAAAACCACACACAACTTTCATAATAAAATTGGCTTTGTGGCTTTTTATGTCAAATGCCTTAACCTCAATGGCCAGCCTGCAGATGGAGAAAGGTATGCAGAAAGCTTTTTACGTGTCAATAAAGAGCATGTTTTATCAAAACGATGGTATATATTTTTTACAACTTATATACATGCGCTGCTTATGCAAGAGAAGTATGAGAAGGTTATAGCTACATGTAAAAAATATAGTTTGCTTATCCGTGATGAGCAAGATCAAAAGAAGCCGATTTATTTACCTACTATCAGATGGTATTATGAGATGTCTCTTTACATGGAAGGGCGTATCGGAGATGATAAATTAATTGAGGCCATTGCCATCTCAGGGAAGGATTATTTACAAAACCATCAGAAGTCTTCGGTAATCACCAATCTACTTGACGACCTCAAAATTCATGTTCCTCACATTATAAAGGACGTAAAGTCAGCGCTTTCTAAAATGTAGTTA
>NZ_SMMD01000335.1 GCF_009711475.1 Fulvivirga aurantia | reverse complement strand
GAAAGGACTAATTTTTACAATTGCGTTTATATGTGTTTTTGCGAGCATCCAGGCTCAGGACGTGCTTGGCAAATGGAAAACCGTTGACGATGAAACAGGCAAAGTAAAGTCGGTAGTTGAAATCTACGAACGAGACAACAAGCTGTACGGTAAAATAGTTAAGCTATTTAGAGAGCCCGGTCAAAATCCGGATCCGGTATGTGATGAGTGCCCTGAAGATGACCCTCGATACAACAAGAAGATCATTGGCATGGAAATTATCAAAGGCCTGGAAAAGGAAGGTACTGAGTACGCCAATGGTACCGTACTAAAGCCGGATGAAGGCAGAATTTATAAGTGCAAAATATGGCTTGAAGATGGTAATCTTAAAATAAGAGGATATTGGGGATTATTTTATAGAACACAAACGTGGGTTAAGGCAGGATAACGCCTAAAAAATCCGCAGTTTCAATGTTGCAACAGATAGTTTCACTAAAAATTGCACTATATGGTTACCTACACAAATCAATTGGTATAAAAAGCTGAGCTCAAATGAAAGATCAGGAGATTTTTGAGAGAATATGTAAAGGAGACGAACAAACACTAGAAGTTCTATATAAGAAATATTATAGAATGATGACCAAAATGGTCATTTCAAATAGTGGATCAGAGCAGGAAGCTAAGGACATTTACCAGGACGCTCTCGTGGTGTTTTGGCAGAAAGCCGTAAGTGGAAAGCTTGTTCTTACTTCTAAAATAAGTACGTATCTCTACAGCATATGTCAAAATCTCTGGAGAAAAGAACTTGATAGAAAGAAAAGACTTTCTCATGAAGAAAAAGACGGGGTTCAATTTATTGAACATGATAAAAAAGAGCGAGCAAAAATTATAAACGAATGCATTAGGCAGCTAGGAGATACTTGTAAGCATGTGCTCATGTATTACTATTTCGATGGCATGTCGATGCAGGAAATTGCTGATAAGTTGGGCTTTGCGAATACCAACACAGCAAAAACTAAAAAATATAAGTGTAAAAAGAAATTAGATGAATTAGTCAAATCTCAGTTTACCGAGAGCGACTTTCTTGATTAAAGAATATGAGCAATATAGAAAAAATAAGTGCCTACTTAGAGGATGAGATGTCTTTGGCTCAACGGCAGCAATTTGAAACTGAATTAACAAAAGACCCGGAGCTTTTGAATGAATTTAATTTTCAAAAAGATATCATAGAGGGGATTAAAGAGGCGCGCAGAGTTGAGCTTAAGCAAATGCTTGACAATGTTCCAGTCGGTGGTGCTGGTGCCGGAGGTGCTATAATGTTTGGTAAAATAGCCTCGGCCGTTGCTGTTTTAGGCATATTGGCCTTAGGCATATATTACTTTAGCCTTAGAGAAGACTCTGCAGAACCAGCAGTAACTCAGGAAGAAATTGCTGAAGTACCACTAGAAACAGAATCCACACCTGAAGTAGATGAAGTTGAAAATGAGGCTGAACCTATTGTTGAAGTACCTTCAAATACTGAGGTTAAGCCAACTGAACCTGAAAGCAAACCTGCTTTAGATGAGGTAAAAGAAACAGAGACTAAAGAAAAAGTAGCAGCACAGCCTGAAATCAAAAAGCCATCTGCAGCTCCTATTTTCGAAACTTCAGAAACAGATAGTCTCGAGGCACCTACAAATACTATTGTAGAACGCATCGATGAAAATGTATCTTCATTAGATGTTGAGATTGACAATACGAATAAGAAATACGCGTTTCACTACAAGTTTACTAAGGGAAAACTATTTCTGTTTGGTGAATTTGATAAAGGTCTCTATGAGATCATAGAGTTTAAAAC
>NZ_SMMD01000483.1 GCF_009711475.1 Fulvivirga aurantia | reverse complement strand
ACTTCAAAAGAAAGATACATCTCTAGACAAGTTGATTGAAGCTTCATTTTTTGAGTTAAATAAATTAGAAAAGCGATTTAAAAGAACCAGTAGTACAAATGATCTTATGCTACTTAATAATAACTTCTATGAGCTAACTTCGAAATACTTACAAGAATTCAACTCAGATGGAGATTATGTGAATGTACTTTTTGATGAACTGAAACTTAGCAGAGGTCTTTGAATATATGGCACTTGATAGTTTTAAAGATATTTGAAAAGCTTAACCGACTTAGCTTAGTTTGAAGCACAAAGCATAATTCAACCAACATGAACACACCAATTCTATTAAACCGAAACCTTATCAATTTTGGAATTCCGCTTGGGTTATTGGTGGTTATAATCTTCCTGATGCAGTCTCCCTTCCTAAAAGGAAATGATGTGATAAACTTTGCGATAACCGTGGATTTACTGTTAACCGTTCCTTTGATTTATTTTCTGCTCATTCGTAAATCTAAAATCCCGAAAACAACGGTAATCCCAGTTATGGTAATTGGCCTTTTGGTTGGGTCATATTTCCTACCAAAAGAAGATCAAACCTATTTAGACTTATTTAAAAATTGGGCCTTACCAATTATCGAGCTTTCCATTTTGACTTTGGTGATTATCAAAGTCCGAAAAGCAGTCGTGACCTATAAAAAACTCAAGAATGTATCACCTGACTTTTATGATACGCTGAAAAATTTTTGCTCCGAAATTCTACCCAAAAAGCTTGTCTTTCCTTTTGCCACAGAAGTGGCAGTATTCTACTATGGGTTTATTCATTGGAAGAGCAGACAACCGGAGAATAACGAATACACCTATCATAAGAATAGTGGGACACCAGCTTTGTTAGGAGGGTTTATTTTGGTCATCGCGATTGAAACCATAGCATTACACTATTTGCTCGCTCAGTGGAATGTGATCATAGCCTGGACTTTAACTGGTTTGAGCATATACACAGCCGTCCAGCTTTTAGTTTTTGCTAAAGCATTATCAAAAAGACCAATCATCATTACGGAAGAAACACTCCTGCTACGGTATGGAATAATGAATGAATCTCAAATCCCAATGGCTGATATTGATTCTGTAGTTCTTTCAAAAAAAGAGCTTGAAAAGAACAAGCTGACCAGGACCTTATCCCCTTTGAGAGACCTTGAAAGTCATAATGTGATAATCAATCTTAAAAGAGAAAATACGCTTCAAGGAGTTTACGGCATCAAAAAGAATTTTAAAACCATCGGGCTTCACATTGACGAACCGCATGACTTTATAGAGGAAATAGAAAAGGCCTTGCAATCCAATTAGCCCATTAACGAGCATAAATGAAGATCAGCAAACACCTTGATAAAATAGTTTATAAAGCAATAACGCTACCGCTATTACTTTCCTTAATAGCCTCAACGGTTGTTTCTCTTAGCAATTTCCATTGGTCAATCTACATTCCTGTAATTGGTCCGGCTATAATTGGAAGTGTATTCGAACTGAATAAACAGTACCTAATAAAAATGAACAAGGAGAAAAACGGTAGTCTGACCTTAACCTACTATAATTTCCTGGACAAGGTCGTCAATGAGAACATAAGCATTGAACAGCTTTGTGAACACAAAATCACAAAGAATAATAAACTCGTAACGCTAAGGTTCATGGATAATCGTGAACTGAAACTACATTGCATAAAGGGCATAACGGAACAAGGACGGTAAATGATTAGAAGGTCCTGAGCGATAAACTCTCTGTGCGCCTCTCCCACCGACTTTGGTTCAAAGCACAGAAAATATTACTTTCACTTCAATTAAGTACGGGTACGGCATGATATGATATACACGTACCTTGGCGTGCATTATGACTGCAATTAAACACGATATTTGGCAAGACGAAGATGGGCTCACAATGCTGTGTATGGCTGGTGAACTTGGTAAAGAATCACGAACTTTATTGGAACCCAATTCAAGAATTATTCATTCGTTTAAAGCGAATTCTCATTTTGACGCTATGACACAATATTACACGTACATGGAATGGGGTCAATATGAAAGCGAATTTGAGGAAGATAAACAACCTTTTCAACTGAAGGAATTATCCTCACGTGAGAAACTCAGAGTTCAAATTGATAAAATTCTTTGGGAGGATTGGGATCCAATTGGGATAAACGATGTAGCGCCTCGAGACGAATACCAAAGTTATGTCCCCCAAATACTAAATATTGCGCTAATTCATAAATCAGCAGGTAAAATCGCTGAACGACTTTATCTCCTTGAATCTAAAACCATTGGAGTTGGTGGAAATCTGTCGAGATGTCGAAAGGTTGCAGAAAAAATAATGAAACAGCACGCCAACATATGCTTTAAATGAATGGGGTTAACCCGGTCAGGACATATTTGTAGGAATTGGAAAATCCGCCACTCCCGATAGATAAATTTAAATCCGGTCACGCCAATGATGAGTGACGCCTTTTTTCCCTCAGAGTCACTCGGGGAGGACTCTGAGTAGTGGTAAGCTACAATATGAGAAATTAAACAAATGAAAATCGCTTATATACTCTTTGACGGAATTACACTTTTGGATTTTTTTGGGTTTTACGATCCAATTAAGAATATCAAAACTTTGAATTATCTAAATAATTTGGATTGGGATTTATGTGCTATGAAGAATAGCATAAAAGATAGCTATGGGTTAGAAATAACTGTTGACAAAGTAAGTCCGGATTTATCAGCTTATGATATGGTTTTTGTCCCGGGTGGATACGGAACCAGACAACTCCAATTTGATGAAAAATTTATTGAATGGATTAAAACTGCCAAAAATGTCAAATACAAGGTATCTGTTTGCACCGGGAGTTTGATTCTTGGAGCAGCAGGATTTCTTAATAGTAAATCTGCAACCATCAATTTTAACGAATACGAAGCTTTGAAAAACTACTGCCCCAACGTATTGAAGAATAGAATTGTGGATGATTCGAATACAATAACCGCAGGAGCCGTAGCAAGCTCAATTGATTTAGGACTTTATATATGTGAAAAATTAATTGGAAAAGAAAAGACTAAAAAAATAAGTAAAGGGATGGATTATCATCCGGGTGATTTTGAAATAATAAAGCTAAATACGTAGCTAACAAGGTATAAAAA
>NZ_SMMD01000645.1 GCF_009711475.1 Fulvivirga aurantia | reverse complement strand
CTATGGAGGCCTATTTTTAGAACTATTTTTGTTCTTTTCTTCTCTTTTGAAGACGCTTAATTGTCATAAGCGAGTGCAAATGTAATGCTTGAGATTTTAAATCCAAACATCTGAAGAAAAAAATTTAATTTGCTGTACGAACTATTTTTAATTGCTGCTTTAAGTTCTTCAATTGACCCTGTGCAGACTGGATTTTTTCATTGAATTCATCCTTCATTTTATCTGCAGTTTTAGATTCTGCAAAGAACTCAATGTTGTTTTTCCAAAGTGCAATGTCGCTCTCTACTTTACTTATTTGTTTTCTTATAGATTGTTCTTTTCTATATAATTTCTGATCAGCATTTGGTCCTTGTACAATTCTGTTTAGCTGGTTTTCTAAACGAATCCTCTGACGATCTTCATTACTGATACCCTCCAGGCTGTTGATATATTTATCTACTGCCTCAGCGTATTTACTTTTGATCTCAGAGATGTTTTTACGAGGAACAAACCCAATGTCCATATAATTATCACGAAGCTCTCTAAACGCATCTAAATCATCTGCCTTGTTATCTGCCATCGCTTCAATTTGCTCGCAGATTTTGACCTTCTCCTGCAGGTTTTGCTCAAACTCTTTCTCGAGCTCTTTATTGTTAGCTCTTTTGTTCTCAAAAAACGCGTCAGCGGCAGCTTTAAAATCCTTGTAGATACCACGTTGCTTTTCCGGTACCGGACCTATTTCTTTCCACTCTCTCTGGAGGCGCTTAAATGCTTCAGCTGTTTTTTGCCAATCTGTACTCTCCTTAAGCTCAACTGCTTTCTCTAGAAGCTCTTTTTTCTTAATTAAGTTGTCTTCTCTACCTGCATCTAACCTTTTAAAGAATGCGTTCTTATTATTAAAGAATGTCTTAAAAGCACCCCAAAATCTTTTGTTTATGTCTTTTGCTTTTGCTCGTGGCAAACCACCGGTTGCTTCCCACTTCTTTTGAATGTCGAGAATCTCCTTGGTCTTGTTGTTCCACTCTTTGATTCTATCAGAATCGTAGGATGTGAATGCCTGAACTTCTTCAACAAGTTCTTCTTTGACCTTAAGGTTTTCTTCTAATTCTCCTTTGAGGTTTTCAACAAAAGCTCTTCTTCTATCATAAACAGCGTCTGATGCGGCTTTAAATCTTTGCCAAAGTGGCTCCTGATCTTCCTTAGGTACAGGGCCTATGTGTTTGAACTCATGGTGTAATTCATTCAGTTCCTTGATAGCTTCTTTTAGGTTCTCCTGATTGCTCAGGTCCTCTGCTCTTTGACAAAGCTCTAGTTTGCCCTCGAGGTTTTTCTTACGGTCAAGTTCTTTAAGCTCAAAATAGATAGAGCGGTTGTCGTAAAAGCGGTCGATCAGCGCATTGTAGTTGGCCCAAAGGGTACGGGCATAAGCACCCGGCACCTGGCCTATACTTTTCCACTCATCTTGCAGGGCTTTGAAATCGTCAAAGCTTATATTGGTTTCCTCAGAGTCAACAAACTCTCTTAAGCGTTCCAGGATTTCCTGTTTTCTCTTAAGGTTTTTATCTTTTTGTTGCTCTCTAGTTCTTACAAATTCGTTTTTACGATCACGTATCAGTTTGAAATTGGCATCGAAACGATTGGCTAGCTCATCATTCTTAAACTCGAAGTCTTCTTCAACTCCGCCATTAGCAATAAATTTCTTTAATGCATCTTCTCTTTCGGCATTTCTGATCTCATCAAATAATGGCTTTATCTCTCTGGCTATTTTCTCAGCCTTGATAAACTTATCTTCCTTAGCCAGTGACTTTATCAGCTCAACTAATTCTTCTTTGGATAATGTGGTGTAGTCAATTTCTTCGTCATGATCATCTTCATGGTCTTCCTCATGGCGCTCTTCAAGATCTTCTTCGGAGTGTAAAGCCTTTTCGTCAACAGTTTTACCTGTGTCTTTCTCTTCAGATGCTACAATTGCATCTTCTGTAGCTTCAGCTTTTTGTTCAGTAACCTCCGTCTGCTCAGACGTAGTTTCCTGATTCACTTCTGACTTTTCTTCAGCAGTTTTTTGCTCTGCCGACTCCTGCAGATTTGCAGTATTTTGTTCCACTTCCTTAATGTCCTTCTCGTTATCCATTATTCCAAATTTCAACCTTTATAACTGTAAAATTACAAAAATCATTCAATTTAATCTTGGGTCGGTTGGGTAATTTGAGTAGATACTAAACCTACCTCCCAGCCTGTTTAAAGCAGTTTTCCAAAGGGTTTGGTTGTCTGTGTCAAATACCAAATCCTTTGTAGCGTTATGTGCCACTATCCAGGAGTTTGCTTTTAGCTCTTCTACCAACTGACCTGCACCCCAACCTGAGTACCCAACGAAAAACCTAAAATCTTCTGGTTTTATTTGTTTGGTATCGATCAGTAAAAGTAGCTGTTCGAAGTTTCCTCCCCAGTAGAGCCCATCTCCTATTTGAGTGCCTCCTTCAAGATAATCTGCTTTGTGAATGAAATGTAATGTATTTTGCTCTACTGGACCCCCGATGTATACCTGCTCCTGAAAGTTCTCAACTTCCTCCAGGATGTCCTCCAGGGTTACGGCAGACACTTTATTTAATACAAACCCAAATGATCCTTCCTCATTATGCTCGCACAACAAAACCACTGTACGCTCAAAGTTAGGATCCGGCAAAAAGGGCTCTGAAATTAAAAAGCTACCTTTCTCCGGCTTCAGGTTGTTATTAAACTTAAAGTAATCCATAGTTAATGAAGTGCAGGCTTCAGGGGCAAACCACTTAAAACCTCAGCTTCAATTTCGTTTAGTTCTTCTAACCTCGTGTAAACTGTATTCTTATCAAAATAATTAAGAGCCATTTTAACAAAAATATTCCCGTGCTTAGCTTCAGAAGCCCAAAGATTGTGGTAGAACTTTTTGAGTTCTCCCTCTTCCAGATTTTCGTAAACCAAACGAAATCTCTCTGCTCCTCTACACTCAATGATCGAGGCCAGCAATAATCTATCTAAAAATCGCTCTTCTACTGTAGATCTGCATTTATCTACGAGCTGTTTCACATAGTGGTCTTGCCCCATTTGAGCAGGCAGCTGTACACCACGTGATTCCATTATTTCATATACGGCTTTAAAATGCTCTAGTTCTTCAACTGCCGTATCTATCAACTCAGGAATTATTTCTAAACGATCGGGGTACTTAGCCACAAAACTCATCGCCATAGCAGAGGCTTTGCGCTCACAGTTGGCATGATCTTGTAAAAATGAGTCAAAATCACCCATCACCGTTTCTATCCACTCTTTGCTACTCTCAGATGCCAACTCTATACTTAATTTCATAAATCCTGCCTTATCGTATTTTAAACAAGCTCAATCTTAACATTACTTGAGTAAAAAGAAAAAGCATTAATGCAAAAGATTGTCGATAAAATGACGCTTCCTTACTATTTTTGACTTTTAAGAGAAAAAACATGAGTCAAAGCATAGCCGATATACGTAGCGAGTACAAAAAGAATCAGCTGAATGAAGAAGCCGTATCAGACGATCCTATTCAGCAATTTGAAAGTTGGTTTAAAGAGGCTGTAGCTTCCGAAGTAATCGAGCCTAATGCCATGAACCTCTCTACAGTCAGCCCTCAGGGTATGCCGTCAGCGAGAATTGTGCTTCTAAAAGGCATAGAAAAAGATGGCTTTGTTTTTTACACGAACTACCAATCTAACAAAGGCAAAGAACTGGAAGATAATCCATTGGCTGCTTTAACCTTCTTTTGGCCGGAACTGGAACGACAAGTTCGCATTCAAGGTCAGGTTGAAAAGGTAAGCAAGGAAGTAAGTGAAAGCTACTTTCAGAGCAGACCTAAGTCTAGCCAGATTGGAGCCTGGGCTTCGCCACAAAGTTCTGTAATCGGGAGCCGCGAAATACTAGAAGAACGAGAGAAGCAACTCTCTGAAAAATTTAAAGATCAGGAGAAATTGCCTAAGCCCGAACAATGGGGAGGATATATTCTCAAACCAGTAAATATTGAGTTTTGGCAAGGTCGCGCCAGCAGATTACATGACCGGATTCTATATACCCAAAATGAAAAAGGTTGGGTCAAAAACAGGCTGGCACCTTGAGCATTTATCTCGAAAGATATGCTTTTCCTAACCAACTCATCGAAAGCAAACCCAAGGAGAATCTAGCGCTTGTTGTAACAATTCCTTGCTATAATGAGCAATCGCTGCTACCCTGTCTGCACAGCTTGAAAAATTGCCAGTTACCTGAAGGAATATCCATTGAAGTATTGGTAATCATCAATGAATCCGAAAACGAGGCTGAATCAATCAGTAACGTAAACCAGCGTTGTTTTGAGGAAGCAAAACTTTGGACGAAGGATAACTCCACACCAGCACTAAGTTTCTACATTTTACACGAAAAGCTGCCTAAAAAACATGCCGGGGTAGGCTTAGCACGCAAAATGATTATGGATGAAGCTACACGCAGATTAGATGCCGCGGGTAAGCCAAATGGTGTAATAGTTTGCTTTGATGCAGATTGCACATGTGCTGATAATTACCTGACGGAGATTTATAATTTCTTTGAGCATAATCCTAAGTCACCGGGGGCTTCAATATATTTCGAGCACCCATTAGAGGGACCTTTCGAAGAATGTGTTTATTCTGCAATTGTTGATTACGAGTTGTTTTTAAGGTTCTATGTCAATGCGCTTCGGTTTGCCGATTTTCCACATGCTTTTGAAACTATAGGGTCGAGCATGGCCGTGAGGGCCTCAGCGTACCAGAAACAAGGCGGAATGAACAAAAGGAAGGCGGGAGAAGACTTCTATTTTCTACACAAAATCATTCCATTGGGCCACTTTGGAGAAATCAATGCTACCTACGTTTTTCCTTCACCGAGAAAATCTGACCGTGTCCCTTTTGGTACAGGTAGGGCTGTAAATCAATGGCTTTTGGAAAATAAACTGGAAACTTATGCCTTAGAGACTTTCGTAGACCTTAAAGCATTTAATCAATTAGTGCCTACAATTTATGAGCATAGCCTAAAAACCATCTGGAAAGACTTGCCTCAATCCATGGCTGATTTTATTGATCAATACAATTTACAATCAGAAATAGATAAAATAAATGCGGGGTCTTTGCCTGCCTTTCTTA
>NZ_SMMD01000146.1 GCF_009711475.1 Fulvivirga aurantia | reverse complement strand
CAATAGCATGCGTTATGTTCTTATGTTGATAAATCAAATTCTATGAAAAATATCAAATTCTATATATCAGCTCTATTGCTTACAATTGTGGTAGTTGCTTGTACGGCAACTCCACAAAGAAAGACCGTTGAAAACCCACCCTCACATGAGATCTGGAATGAGCTCACCAAAAAGCATGTGAAAGCCAACGGGATGGTTGACTACAAAGGCTTTATCAACGATAGAAAAAAACTTGAAGCATATCTCGATCTACTGAGTAATAACGCTCCTGATAAAGACAAATGGAGTGAGAATGAGCAACTCGCTTATTGGATTAACGCCTACAATGCATTTACCATAAAACTGATTATTGATAATTATCCATTAGAAAGCATTCAGGACCTGCACCCGACTTTGAAGATACCTGGTGTAAATACAGTGTGGCATAAAAAATTCTTCAAAATAGGGGGTGAGGAAGCTAGTTTAGATGAGATTGAGCATGATATATTAAGGAAGGAATTTGAAGAACCTAGAATACACTTTGCAATCAATTGCGCCTCATTTTCTTGTCCTCCATTGAGAGCTGAGGCTTATATGGCTGATAAACTGGATAAACAACTAGATGAGATGGCTACGCAGTTTATCAATGATGACAAACGAAATAAGATCACGCCAGACAACCCTGAAGTATCTAAGATATTTAGCTGGTTTACCAAGGACTTTACA
>NZ_SMMD01000595.1 GCF_009711475.1 Fulvivirga aurantia | reverse complement strand
TACATTGTGTCCGTAATAGTTTACATGTTACGCTTTATCTATCAACAATCATGTCTTATCAGGAGAAAAAAAACATCGTCAATATAGTCAGTAGTGTAGTGATTACGGCCGTATACTTTTGGTTTGTATTTCGGTCACACCCTGAGGTTGGTTTGGCAACTGATGCACTTTTAGTATTCTGGGCCAAAACAATGTTATGGCTGATACCAGTGGCCATCGTTTCTAAAATCGTAATTCATATTGCTTTCGCCATTTTAAATGCCATAGCTACCAGAGAGCACCCACCTAAAACCGATGAGCGAGATCGCTTAATAGAACTTAAAGCTACACGTATAACTTACTTTACGTTCTCTCTCGGTTTTCTTATCTCCATGATTGCGATTGCCAGTGGCTTTTCTGTAAATGTCATGTTCGTGATACTGGTTGTTTCCGGTACATTGTCAGAGGTGTTTGAAAATCTTTCTCAGCTTTATTTTTATAGAAGAGGTATATGAGTAAAGCAACACGTATTACGAATAATATAAGAACACTCAGGTTTCTGAAAGAAGAAATGACACAGCAGCAATTGGCCGATGAGGTAGGTGTGAGCAGACAAACTATTGTAGCTATCGAAAAGGAAAAATACTCACCTTCTCTTGAGCTTGCATTTAAAATAGCTCAGGTCTTTGATAAGCCATTGGAGCAGGTCTTTACATATGAAAACAGTTAAATGACATAGCAATCCGAAAACTCAAAATAGGTCACAATGAAAGTATTAGTATTTAGAACCAATATCAAAGGGGTGGATGTAATTAAGATAAAGCCTTTGTTAGACGCCCACATGTCAATACATAAATGGTCTATAGACATAGCCGATATCGATAATGTGCTTAGAGTAGAAACTCAATATCTCAATGAAATTGATATTATTGATATGATAAGAAAAGCAGGTTTTGAGTGTGAAACGCTACCTGATGAAATGTCTGTGTTATGAATTTCGGTAGTAAGCGTAGGTTGCGTATTATCAGAGATTATTGTATCGGCTGGATTCTCGCCTTTGTATTCTTATCAATAGTAAGAGGCTCTGGCACGATAGAAGAGGGCTCAGTGCAATTTGAGTTTTGGAGCACTATGCTTGTCTCATTGATATTTGGCGTTATTTTCGGAAGTATATCAGGGTATGCTCAAATAATAACCGAAGAGCGGGCTTACAAGCGGGTTTCTATACAAAAGTTGTTAATGTTCAGGTTTTTATATGCCTTAGCATTTCTATTCGTCCTTATTGTAGTCTCTTATTATATGGTATCTATCTTTTTTGATGTAGATGTCTCATTCAGCCAATTCGTTTTTGAGCCCGGAAGCTTCGCCATTTATTTCTACATACTCGTGGTAGATTTTTTTATGGTGGTGTTGAGACAAATAAACCTGTTGTTAGGAGATAGTAATTTATGGAAATTGCTCAGAGGTAAGTTTTACGACCCGCATGAAGAGGAGCGTATTTTTATGTTTCTCGATTTGCAGTCTTCTACCAACCTGGCTGAGAAATTAGGACACATCAAGTACAGCATGTTTATACAAGATTGTTTTAATGACCTGGGTGTGGTTGCTGAAAATGAAGCGGAAATCTACCAATATGTTGGTGATGAAGTAATTCTAACCTGGCAGCTGAAGGATGGCATTAAAAACAATAATTGTATCAAGGCTTATTTTAACTTCAAAAAGCAACTTGAAAACAAGAGCGTATACTACAAAATGACATATGACAGTCTACCATTTTTTAAAGCTGGCATGAATGCCGGACTAGTGACTGTGACAGAGGTAGGTAAATACAAAAAAGAAATAGCATATCACGGAGATGCCATAAATACCGCTGCTCGCATACAAGGCAAATGCAACAGCTTGAAGCAGGAGTTTCTCATCTCTGCAATCCTGCGAGAGAAGTTAACTTCTGACCCTTCCTTCACATACAAAGACCTGGGTGATATCGACTTACGTGGCAAAAAAGAGGACGTCACGGTTTTCGGGGTTTCTAAAGTAGCTTAAACAGCTTTTTATTCATTTCTAACAAATACATTCTTTCTCAAACTATTGAGTAGTGGTGGAGTTTATAGTATAAGTGCTATAAGTTTTTATAAAACCAACTAAACAATAATTTAAAATGAGTAAAGAAAACGAACGTAGCGGTTTTGATACCATCAATCCGGCTACAGAAGAAACAATAGCTCACTATGAGCACATGACAGAGGAAGAAGCCGTGACGGCAGTTGAGAAATGTCATAAAGCCTATTTATCCTGGCGATTAAAACCACTGGAAGAGAGAGCAAAAATCATTAAAGCGATAGGTGAGGAGCTGCAGAAAAACAAAAAAGAGCTTGCCGAGCTTATGACCAGGGAGATGGGTAAGGTATTAGCTCAGGGAGCCCCTGAAATCGACTTATGCAGTGGTATATGTGAATACACTGCTGAGCAAGGGCTTGAGGCCTTGTTAGATGAGGAGCGCGAGCTTCCTAATGGAGGTAAGGGAATTATTACATACTCGCCTATTGGTGTAGTATATGGTATCCAACCCTGGAATTTTCCTACATACCAGGTGGTGCGCTACAGCATTGCTAATTTAATGGCTGGAAACGGAGTTTTACTGAAGCATGCTGAAATTGTGACAGGCTCAGCCATGATGCTGAAGAAGATATATGAAGCTGCAGGCTTACCTGAAGATTTATTTACAGTTTTAGTCATTGATCACGATGTTTCTGATAAAGTGATTGAACACAAACTTGTGAGAGGCGTAACACTCACAGGTAGTGCTGAAGCCGGGAAGATAATAGGTAAAAAAGCAGGGGAAGCCCTGAAAAAAACGGTATTGGAACTGGGTAGCAATGATGCATATCTTGTACTTGAGGATGCTGACATTGAGTTAGCCGTAGCTAAAAGTGTTGAGGGTAGAATTGTAAACAACGGAGAAACTTGTGTAGCCGCCAAACGATTTGTTGTGGTCGACAAGGTATACGATCAGTTTAGAAAAGCTTTTGTTGAGAAAATGAAAGCTGTAAAATTTGGTGATCCAACAGCAGAGGATACAGATTTAGGACCGATGGCACGTAAAGACCTGCAGGAGAAGCTTCATGAGCAGTTGAGAGAAAGCGTGAAAAACGGAGCTGAAGTATTGATAGGAGGTGAGATGCCTAAGGGTAAAGGATTTTTCTATCCAGCCACTGTATTAGATAATGTAAAACCTGGGCAACCGGCTTATGACGATGAATTATTTGGCCCTGTGGCTTCACTCATAAGAGCCAAAGATGATGATGATGCTATGCATATAGCCAATGATAGTCGCTTTGGACTTGGTGGTGGTATTTTTTCCAAAAACGAGAAAAAAGCTGTAGAATTGGCTCAGAAATATTTCGACACCGGGATGGTATTTGTCAACTCATTTGGACTGGCACAACCCAATATGCCATTTGGAGGAGTAAAAGATTCCGGATTTGGAAGAGAACATGGCAATTTTGGTGTACGCGAGTTTGTAAATGCCAAAGCTGTAATGGTTCTAAACGATAATTAATGATAACTGGAATAGGGACTGGTTATCTAAAGGGTGGCTTATTAAGCCACCCTATTTTTTTTAAGCAGCTTTTGGCGGAGTAAATCGTTGTGTCTTTTTGGTGTCTAATAACTTTATCCAGCGTTTAGCCAGCGCGATATGAAACCCTAAATCTAAAGGCTCATCTTCGTGAATGTCATATAGTACAATTCGATCAATTTTTAGCGGCTGGGTCCACCGCATTTCTATTACTGCCAGTTTTTTATTGGTAATTAGTTCTACCTCACTTACATCTTTTAAATCAAAATCATAGTGCAAATACGATTCTCCTTTCTTTATGGTAAACAAAAGCACTTTCTTAATCGCATCGTAGCCCATGGCTCGATTGTTCCAGGTCTCTTGTTCTGAAAGGGATAGATTGAGTTCAAATGCCCGATCTTTTAGTGCGGTTAAAAGTTGTATAGGTAAGCTTTTGCTTCTATGGATTAGATAAACTATTGGGCCTACAATTGCCGCGATAAATAGTACACTTACAATTATGTCTGATGTATTCATAGTTCATTATTGTTTGAACTATTAGACGATAATTATTGCATGAGTCACCAATTTGGTGAACAAATATTTATACAGAAACAGGCTCTTTTTCTACAACGGGAGAGTCGACAGGCCAGGTCACTCCGGGAGGCAAGTCTAATGTTGGTTCGGTAAATTCTTCAATACCGCCATCTTCATCATTGTTGTTATTGTCTTTTTTCTTTTGTGTGCGCCAAAGCAGGATCCCCAGGATGATGAGATTGGCAATCACCACAAGCAAGTATAGAAATTGTAGGTAGGTCATTGTTGAAAGTACTTATTGCATATATCTGTAGAACAATAATTTAATACCAAAGTTTCTTAAATAC
>NZ_SMMD01000169.1 GCF_009711475.1 Fulvivirga aurantia | reverse complement strand
AAGGTTGGCAGCCATGCGCACGGTGGTTGAAATGCAGTGGTTGGTGCTCATGCCTACCACTACTTGCTAACGACCCAGATATGGCAAGTGGCCTTACCTGGATTTTAAAAGCAGCAAAGTAGCGAAATCTGCCTGATTAATCAACTGCTTATCTTTTTCCTTAGATGAAAAAGAAACAAAAAATCAAGCCAGAATAGAACCTTCCACCCTTCAGGCCCCAGCACCCTCGGTATTCTGGCCGGCCCACCCCGCGTTGCTTCTGGCGAAGCAGTGCAGGCCGAAGAAGGCAGATAAGCGGATCAAGTTTTACTAGCCTAACTGATTAACACTTAGGCCGTTTGCTCATATCATATGTTGTCATTCGTTTGTCATTAGCCATGCTGGAAGTCCGGTAAAGAGGGAGGCCGTTGGGGCGAGAATTGAGGTAGCACGTAGCCCAGTTGCTTGCAGTCCATAACCCCTCGAGAGCACACATCATTGACCAGAATTAGGAAAACCGTAACAGGGAGTTGGGGTTAATCGAGTTTTCAGCATCAGCGGTTCATCCCACATAGCTTCCAGCCCGCGCTTACTTCCGAAGCGAGCTTCCTGGCACTACTCTACGTTTAAGCTTGTGAGGATTCACCGGAGGCTGAAAACAGTCCAATTCTGACAATAGTTCCCATTTTACGCCCTGAAAGTCCGTCCCTACGATGAATGACAACATCCGAGTATACACCATGGCATATACTCACAATATTTAGTTAAAAAATGCTGTTCAAACGCTTGAAGTAAATATTAAGTGTGCTATAC
>NZ_SMMD01000924.1 GCF_009711475.1 Fulvivirga aurantia | reverse complement strand
GATTTTTAGCATGAACCTTGTACCTCATGGTCGAAATTAAAACAATTATAAGAAATATAATACCACTTATAAGGTGTACTCCGTGTAATCCTGTCAAAACGTATAAAAAAGACCCTGAAGGATTACCTACAAAAAACACATTATGATTAACTAATGTACCCCAGGCATAAACCTGTCCTATCAAGAACGCTACACCTAAAAAGGTTGTAACACCTAATGCCAGTTTAACCTGACTCAATTCATCTCGCTTAGCTGCAATGTATGCCCAATGCATAGTAGCACTGCTCAATAGAATTATACCTGATGTAACCCACAACTCAATTGGTAAATCAAATACCAACCAATTTCCTTCTGCCTGCCTTACGATGTATGCACTTGTAAGGGCTGCAAAAATCATAATTACCGTAATAATGAATAACCACAAAGCAAACTTCTTTGGGTTCATTGATAACGGCTTCTTAGGCTCCTCTACTAATTTGAATTCTTCTGCCATATCTTCTACACTTTATCCAACAAATACGCTATCTGCACAATTGGCAAATACAAAAACGATCCAAACATTATTCTTAAGGCAGATTTTCTATTGCCATTTTTCATCAACACGAAAGTCTGGCTTAAGAAGAGTACCCCGCAAATAGTCACAACTATTGCAGAATCAATCCCTGTAATCCCAAATTTTGCAGGCAGTAGGCCTAATGGTATGAGAAACAAGGTATATATCATTATTTGAAATGCTGTATTCAAGTCCTTTTTACCTCCTGAAGGAAGTAGCTTGAATCCTGCTCTTTTATAATCTTCATCTGCTACCCATGCAATAGCCCAAAAGTGCGGGAATTGCCATATAAACTGAATGCCGAATATTATTAAGGCCTCGTAACTAATGTGTCCAGTAGCAGCGGTCCAACCTAATAAAGGAGGCAATGCACCTGGTATTGCTCCAACAAATACAGCAATAGGCCCAACTCGCTTGAGTGGTGTATAAACAAAGCTGTATAAGATCATAGATAAAATTGACAGGAGCACTGTGATGAGGTTAGTATAAACCATCAAAATAGTTAAGCCCATCAAACCAATGACAATAGCAAAAGTTAAAGCCTCGTTATGAGAAACTCTACCAGTCGGTAATGGTCTATTCATCGTCCTTGACATAAGTTTGTCAAGGTCTTTTTCTATAATTTGATTAATTGTAATTGATGCCCCAGAAACCAGAAAGCCACCCAGACATAACATAGCGAAGTGAACCCAGTCAATTACTCCTCTTGCCCCTAACATGTACCCGAAACCACAAGAAAAAGCTACCAGGAATGACAGCCTAAACTTAACTAATTCGTAAAAAGCCTTTGCCTTTTCTACTAACATTGCTGTATCGTTTGCCGAACTCGTAATCATGTCCTCACCTCCGAAAATTTATACCTTGCACTAATTAGCTGCAAAAATACTAAAAACTGAATCCCGAAGGCCATGGTTCCTAGTAATAAATGCATTGGCTGAGCAATTGCAGGAAATCCTAAATAATTGAGGGATACGCCTGTAATCACTGACAATATGATCACTGAAACTAATAATTTAACAGATGCCAGTCTTAAGTGTTCCTTGCCCAATAAATAAACTAAAAATGCATGAGCCGCTATTATCACCCATGAGAAAGACCTGTGTATTATGAAGGTTGTTCCTAATTCCTTTACCCAACTTGATCGGTTGCTTTCTCCAATGGCTATTGCGATCTGATCAATGGCCTCTCTAACCTGAGTACCCATGGCAATTTGCACCAATGAAAGTATCAGACATATGCCTACAGTAAACGGTAATAGTTTGCTTAAAGATTTACCCTCTAGATGCCAATGTGTCTTTGTCTTAAAAACAATAAAAACCAACAGTGCAACAATTATCAAGGCAATAAACATATGGATAGTAATCATCCACGGTAAAAGGTTGGTTGATACCACGATAGAACCAATCCACCCTTGAAATATGACTAACAGTAATGTAGCCATGGCTGTGAAAAATATGGTTTTATTCGTTTTCAAAAATGGTATGGAGTACCAAAATGTACCTATTATAAACAAACCTATCAGTACACCAATAAGCCTATTTATATATTCAGTCCAGGTTTTAAAACTATTAAAGTCAGCTTCTTCTTTTATCGATTCGTCTTCTAAGATTTTCTTTGCAGTATCCTCGAATCCAAAAGCTGTTAAATATTTTGCAAATCGCTTATTCTTTTCCTGACGTTGTGCCGAATAAATCTCTTTGTAGTCAGAAGGTAATTGTGAAACTTCCGTTGGAGGTACCCACTGTCCAAAACACTTAGGCCAATCCGGACATCCCATTCCACTTCCCGTACTACGAACTATCCCGCCAACGAGAATTAAGAAATAAACAGCAATAAGAGTGGTCAGGCTAAACCTTGAAAGCCGCCTGACCTTTTTCTCTTTATTTTTTATCATCTATTACGACTGCATCTCTATCTCCGTCTCCTTCAAGCTTTATCATCTCATCCTCATGAGGGAAATTAGACTCAGGTGTTTCTGAGAACGGTATGTGCTGTGGAATAAAATCTTCCTTAGCACCTGGCTTACTGTAATCGTAAGGCCATCTGTATACTGTAGGGATTTCTCCAGGCCAGTTTCCATGACCAGGATTTACTGGAGTTGTCCACTCTAGTGTGTTAGAATTCCATGGGTTCATAGATGCTTTTCTTCCTCTGTATATGCTATAGAAGAAGTTAAATAAGAATATAAACTGCGCACCCAGTGTGATTATAGCAGCAATACTTACGAACATGTTCAAGTCAGTAAATGAATTGAAAGTATCATAGTTAGTAAAGCTGTAGTATCTTCTCGGATAACCTGCTATACCTATGTAGTGCATCGGGAAGAACACCATGTACACACCCACAAATGTTAACCAGAAATGAATGTAGCCTAATTTTGCATCCATCATTCTTCCAAACATCTTAGGGAACCAGTGGTATACACCAGCCATAAGTCCGAAGAAAGAAGCACTACCCATCACCAGGTGAAAGTGTGCCACAACAAAGTATGTGTCATGTAATTGAATGTCGATGGCTGAATTACCTAAGAATATACCTGTAAGACCACCTGATATAAAGAATGACACCAATCCTATTGAGAATAACATAGCAGACGTAAATCTTATGTTACCCTTCCATAGCGTTGTAATGTAGTTGAACACCTTTACTGCCGATGGTACAGCAATAATTAATGTAAGTAACATGAATATTGATCCTAAGAAAGGGTTCATACCTGTTACGAACATATGGTGTGCCCATACAACGAATGATAATATAGCAATGAATAACATAGATCCTACCATCGCTTTGTAACCAAATATTGGCTTCCTTGAATTAGTAGCGATAATCTCAGATGTAATACCTAAAGCTGGAAGCAGTACGATATATACCTCTGGGTGTCCCAGGAACCAGAATAAATGCTGGAATAGAATTGGGCTACCACCTTGGTTAGGTAAAGCTTCTCCATTGATGTAGATATCTGAAAGGTAAAAACTTGTACCAAAGCTACGGTCGAATATTAATAGTAAGGCAGCTGAAAATAATACAGGGAATGATAGTAATCCAATAATGGCAGTTAAGAAGAATGCCCATATAGTAAGTGGTAATTTTGAGAAAGACAATCCTTGCGTTCTCATATTAATTACAGTTGTAATATAGTTAATACCACCCAGTAGTGTAGACACAATAAAAAGAGCCATCGAAGATAACCATAATGTCATTCCTAGTCCTGATCCGTTTACTGCCTGTGGCAACGCACTAAGCGGTGGATAAATAACCCAACCACCTGAGGCTGGACCGGTCTCTATGAATAAAGAGATGAACATTACCACACTAGAAGCAAAGAAGAACCAGTATGAAAGCATGTTCATAAAGCCAGAGGCCATATCTCTCGCTCCTATTTGTAATGGAATTAAGAAGTTACTAAATGTACCACTAAGACCCGCTGTAAGTACAAAGAATACCATAATGGTACCGTGCATTGTAACTAATGCTAAATAAAACTCAGGGTCAATTTTTCCTTCAGGAGTGATCCATTCACCTAATACAGGGCGTAACCACTCAAGCTGTGCTTCTGGGAAACCTAGCTGTAACCTAAATATTACTGATAAAAGCCCGCCTAATAATGCCCAAAAAATACCTGTAATAAGGAATTGTTTGGCGATCATCTTATGGTCTGTACTGAACACATACGTGCTCCAGAAATTACCATGATGCTCGTGATCATGACTGTGATCGTCATGATGTTTCTCCTCTGTTAAATGTATATCAGCAGTTGCCATATTTTATATTTTAACTTATAATGATGCTTCTAATTCTTCTTCCTCGTTGCCAATACCAGCCTTAATTTTTGCCAGCTCTCGCTTGTCCGCAGGTACTTGTTCAAGGTAATCTTCATTTAATTTCAACCATGTAGGTTGTTCAGCTTTCCACGCTTCATATTCTTCCTGCGTGTGAATAACAACAGACAATTTCATTGAGAAATGCCCTCTTCCGCAAACCTCAGTACAAGAAATAAAATACTCGAACTCAGGATCTCCTAATTCTGATCTCATCTCCTCAGTTGTCTTCGTAGGAGTAAATTTAAAGTGTGTAGGCATACCAGGCACAGCATCCATTTTTACCCTTAAGTGAGGTATAAATACACTGTGAAGTACGTCTCTTGCACGTATTTTTAATAATACTTCTTTACCTACCGGCAAGTGCAATTCATTTGGCATGAAATCATCATATGAGTTTTCATCAGTAAGATCCATTCCAAATTGATTTACTGCATCTATAAGCATATAGTCATAGTTACCTAATTGGTCATCTTTTACACCAGGGTATCTCACACCCCAACCAAACTGATAACCCATAATCTCTATAACCTCAGCATCTTCAGAAGCTTCGCTTGTTATATCATTCCAAGCTTTTAATCCGGTGAAAACTAGAATAGATAACACAATTGCAGGTACAACTGTCCACAACAATTCGAGTTTAGTATTATCAGGATAAAATTTAGCTCTTTCACCTTTCTTGTACTGGTATTTATAGCTGAAGTAAAATAACAATACGTTAGTCGCCACAAATACAACTCCGGTTACTGCAGTAGTTATCCAAAAAAGCTGATCTGTTAATACTCCATGCTCAGACGCTATTGCTAGCGTGTAATCATCAAAGTATGTCCATGAATACCAAAAGAACAACCCGAATGATCCTATCATAAACAGCATCATTAATGCTGCATTCACTTTATTACTGGTGCTTACCCACTTCTTATCTGTTCCCTTTACTACATTTACCAGCGTACTTATTCTGAATAATGTAAATAATATAATCAGAAGTAAAAGGACCCCAATTGCTATGATAACTTCAAACATATTCCAGTCTTATAATTTATTATCTAATTAATTTCTATCTATATATGGTGATGTAAACTCTCCTGTAGCATTGGATGATTCTTCGCATAAAGTGGTGCTTTCGTTAAGCTCACTAAAGTCACCCATACAAATGCTGCTAAGAAAATCATCGCCATGCCTATTTCTATAAAACCAAACCCACCATCAAATTGCATAACACCAGGAGTTACCATTAGGTAGAAATCGAACCAGTGTCCCACGATTACTATCGGGCAAACTACTTTCAATAGCGCCATATGTCTTTTCGCATCTCTTGTCATTAATAACAGGAATGGTAAGAAGAAGTTGAGGATAAGATTTAAGAAGAATACCCACTTATACTGACTAGTTTCAATTCTCTGAATGAAGTAAACTGTCTCCTCCGGAATATTCGCATAATAGATCAGTAAGAATTGTGAGAACCATATATATGTCCAAAAAATACTGAAACCGAAGATGAATTTTCCAATGTCATGTAGATGGTTAGCATTTACTACTTTCAGATAGCCATTTTGCTTAAGCATAACTACTATGAAAGTAATTGCTGCCAAACCATTTACCCACCAGCTGGCAAACATATACCAACCAAACATGGTACTAAACCAGTGAGGGTCAATTGACATCACCCAATCCCAGGCAGCTATTGAAGATGTAACCGCAAACACTACCAAGAATATTGCAGAGTATTTTCTTGCCTTATACCAATGCTTAACATTTCCATCGATATCTTCCTCTAACATTTCTCTTTTAATCCAAATAAAGAACATGTACCAAAGAGCGAAGAAGATTACCATTCTCAATATATAGAACAAAGGAAATGTTCCTGACTCAAGTGGCCAGTACCATAACCCCGCTTTACCCTTAATAATTTCATCTCCGCCAACTTCTGCGTATAAAGATTCATGTGTCCAATGGAAAACATCAAATTTTACAACAAACCATGAAATAACCATGAGAACTCCAGCTATTGGTAACCAGTGCGCCATAGCCAATGGAATCCTTTTCATTCCCGCAGACCAACCAGCCTGAGCAGCGTATTGTATTGCAATAAAAAATACACCTATGATCGCCAAGCCCGTAAAGTATACGTTATTGATCCAAAGGTTTGAGAACAATCTTTTTAGCCATACCGGGCTACCATGGTGCCCTTCAGCTTCTCCATGTCCTTCTTCAGACACTGCAGTGCCCTGCTCCTGCTCGTCTGCACTAGCAAGCATTGAATGTTCCGTAACTGTGTTTATCGCGTGTCCCTCAGCTTCGTGTCCATGATCTCCAGACATTGTGAGAATCACACCAAGACCTAAAAGCACCACGCCAACAATGGCGATGATTACTAGTGTCTTTTTAGCTTTTGAGGTAAATGAAAATCTTTCTTCAGTCATTTCAATAGTTTATTTACAATTTGTGATTTACGTAGGCTTACCTCGCAAATTATTGATTTTGAAGTTTTTTAACGTACATGGCTATTTTCCATCTGTCTTCCTGGCTTACCTGAGAACCATGAGCTCCCATTAAACCTTTACCCTGAGAAATAACATGGAAAATATGGCCTTCTGTAATGTTTTGATATGCTGCACCTTGAAGGTTAGCGATACCTGCAAATACTACTTTATCTTCTGTACCAGCAACAGGACCATCACCTTCACCATTAGGGCCGTGACAGTGATTACAATACCTTGAATAGAGAACGTTTCCTTCAGCTAGTAGAGCCTCCTTATCTTCAGTCAGTGGGTTTTGTAATGTTCTGGCAGCATAATCTAAGCTGTCTTTTGGTATTCTGTATGGTAAAATGTAACCCGCATTTTTTCTAGGAACAGAATTAGCCGGAGGTACACGCATTGTCATACGACTTGGATTGTATGGGTTTGAGTTATAATACTCACCGTGCTTATCGTCCGTATTAGGGTCTAAAAATTCCGCAGCTTCACCAGCAGTTTCATCTACGATCTGAGATAAAGGCTCGTAAGGTACCGAATGGTACATGTTTGGTGCGTATTCCAGTCCCTGATCTTCACCACCAGCACCACAACTTGTGAGTGCTACACCAATTGCTAATACTGAAGCTAATTTTAAATTATTATATAATTTCATACCTAAGTGTAAGTTCTTAATCTTCAAAATCTTTGTCATTAACTTCACCTGCTCCTGAGCTACTCACGATTTTCTTGATATCATCTTTAGCAAGATTATTAGCAGATAAATCGATTGCCATCACATGCTTATCATCTGTGATTCTCACGTCAAATATTCTAGGTTGCTTATAAGGCTTCAGATCACTTACGATCATAAATGTACCTACCATACCTAATGCAGATAATAGAACTGTTAACTCAAAAGTTACCGGAATAAATGGAGGCAATGACACGAAATCTTTACCACCTATAATCATAGGCCAATCAAATCCTAGCATCCATACCTGCATGGTAAGGGCTAAGGTTGTACCTAGTAATCCAAATAAAAAGGCTGCTATTGGAAGACGTGTTCTTTTGTATCCTAAGGCTTCATCAATTCCATGCACTGGAAATGGTGAATATACCTCGTGAATTTTCACTCCACTTTCTCTTACTGCTTTTATAGCGGTAAGCAACACATCTTCATCATCGTAGACTCCTAATACAAAATGTTTATTGTTTTCCATCTTAGTTATTTCTCTTTAAGGATGATGACTTAATAATACTTTTCACTTCTGCCATGTTGATCACAGGGAAGAACTTCGCGAATAATAAGAACGCTGTGAAGAACAATCCGAAAGTGAATAGATATACTCCCACATCGTAGAATGTAGGGTAGAACATAGCCCAACTTGAAGGTAGGTAATCTCTATGAAGCGATGTAACAATAATTACAAATCGCTCAAACCACATACCTATGTTCACAATAATTGATAATATGAAAGTTGCTGCAATACTTGTTCTAATTTTCTTTACCCAGAAAAGCTGAGGTGAGATAACGTTACAAGTCATCATAGACCAGTAAGCCCATGCATAAGGACCAAATGCTCTGTTCATAAATGCATATTGCTCTGCGTCAACTCCTGAGTACCATGCGATAAAGAACTCAGTGATATAAGCAATACCTACAATAGAACCTGTGATAATAATTACTATGTTCATCAACTCTATATGGTTGATGGTAATGTAGTCTTCTAACTTAAATAGTTTTCTAGTTACCAACATAAGCGTCAGTACCATGGCGAATCCAGAGAAAATAGCTCCTGCCACAAAGTATGGAGGGAAAATTGTCGTGTGCCATCCTGGTATAACTGATGTTGCAAAGTCAAAGGATACGATCGTGTGTACTGAAAGTACAAGAGGTGTAGCTAAACCAGCGAGAATTAAAGCTACAGACTCATATCTCATCCATGTTTTAGCAGCTCCATCCCAACCGAAACTTAATGCTCCGTAAACTGCCTTAGAAACTTTATTTTTAGCTCTGTCTCTGATTGAAGCAAAATCTGGAATAAGACCGATGTACCAGAAAACTAGTGATACTGTGAAATAAGTACTAATAGCAAATACATCCCAAAGTAGTGGTGAATTAAAGTTAACCCATAATGAACCCCATGTATTTGGTAGTGGTAATGCCCAATAAAAACCTACCCACAATCTACCCATGTGCAAACCAGGGAAACATGCTGCACATATTACAGCAAAAATAGTCATCGCCTCAGCCGCCCTGTTAATTGACATTCTCCATTTCTGTCTAAACAGAAGAAGAATAGCTGAGATAAGCGTACCTGCGTGACCAATACCAACCCACCATACGAAGTTAGTAATGTCCCAAGCCCAACCTACGGTTTTGTTTAGTCCCCAAACACCTATTCCTTCCCAAAGAAGCATGAATACAGCATAGGCACCTATTCCAAGCGTGGCTAACGATATAGCCATTCCCAACATCCATGATTTGGTAGGCTTACCCTCTACTTGTCTGCATATATCTTCCGTGACATCATGAACGGTTTTTCCACCGGTTACTAATGGCTCGCGAACGGATGAAGTAACTTGCATATTATTTATTTCTAAGTTCTAAGTTATGTTCTTATTCTAAGGATTAAGCTTTCGCTTCTTCCTTGTCTTTATTTCTAATTTTCGTCAAATATGTCACGTTAGGTTTAACGCCAATTTCTTCAAGTACATGATAAGCTCTTGGCTCACCAATCTCTGTTTCTATCAGATAATCAGCATCTTCACTTTCTCTGTGATTAATTTGAAGCATTTTATGAATTCTGCTGTTCTCATCATTCATATCGCCAAACACGATTGCGTCAGCAGGACAAGCAGATGCACAAGCAGTATTGATATCCTCGTCTTTAGGTCTTCTACCCTCTTTCTTCGCCTCTAGCTTACCGTACTGTATTCTCTGAATACATAGTGAGCATTTTTCCATTACACCTCTAGACCTTACAGTCACATCCGGGTTAAGAACCATTTTACCAAGGTCATTATTCATAGCTGTGTTCACATCTTCGAACTGACCGTTATCATGGTACTTAAACCAGTTGAACCTTCTCACTTTATAAGGACAGTTGTTAGCACAATATCTTGTACCAATACATCTGTTATAAGTCATTTGGTTTAGTCCTTCAGAACTGTGTGTAGTAGCTGCTACCGGACATACAGTTTCACAAGGTGCATTATTACAATGTTGACACATCATAGGCTGGAAAGTAACTTCCGGATTGTCAGCAGCTTCTTCAAGTCCTTTTATATCAGAAGGAGCAGCATCAGAACTGTAATATCTGTCGATACGCATCCAGTGCATATCTCTTCTGTTAATTACTTCTTCTCTACCAACAACAGGGATGTTATTCTCTGACTGACACGCTACATGACAAGCACTACAACCCGTACATGAGTTAAGGTCAATCACCATACCCCAGTGGTGGTTCTTATATTTATGGCCTTTCCATAAACTTAGATTACCAGGGCTAGTCTCACCGCCTTCAGCCATCCAGTTTGAGATGTGTGGCATATGACGACCTGCGTAAGGATCTTCTTTATAAGCATCAAGCGTAGCTTCCTGTATTACGGTATCTCTACCCATATACGTTTGATGTGTTTGCGTCTGTGCAATCTGGTACTGCTCTTCAAGCACCTCAATGGTTACACCACTCATTACACTATTACTAGCTACACCATTTACAGTAGTTGCCAGAGGGAAAGCATTTACACCACGCTCATTAGCTACTTTGCCTGCGCTCGTTCTACCATAACCTAAGGCCAAACCTACAGTACCAGGTGCCTGACCAGGCTGGATTAATATAGGGACTACAACAGACTTACCGTTAACTGTAACTTTCGCTTTATTACTTTTTCCTTCAAAAGCAGTTACCTCATTTTCCCTAGCCCATGCTTGTGAAACAGTAAGGTAATTGTCCCAGGTTGCTTTAGAAACAGGATCAGGCATTTCTTGTAACCATGGGTTGTTGGCTTGTGAGCCATCACCAATACCTACTTTTTGATATAGTGACAATTCAACTCCAGATCCTTTGTAATTTTTGTTGATGGCAGCACCTGCAGCAGCAACATTTCCAGCAAAACCAGATGGAGCAGCAGCTTCTGAAGCAACTTCTAATACACCATCCTGCATTGTTTTATCCCACGCTTCCTGAAAATCTCCTGAAGTAGTGATTTTACCTTTCCAGTTGTTTTGAAGGTAGTCGTAGTATTCAGTGTTATTTCCAGACCAGGTAAGAAGTGTTTCTTGTGCCTGACGTGTATCAAATATTGGTGTGATGGTAGGTTGCGCTAAGCTATATGTACCAGTTTTAGGCTCTGCATCATTCCATGATTCTAAGAAATGGTTATCAGGAGCCATGTAATCTGCCAGTACAGCAGTTTCGTCTGGTCTGTCAGATGTTGAAATTTTAAGACTTACTTTACTTAGTGCATCCTTAAGCTCAGCACCTCTGTGATGATTGTACACAGGGTTACTATTAAGGAAGATTACACCATTTATTCTACCAGATTTAGCATCGTTGATGAATTTATTCATCGCCTGCTCGTCCCCCTGACGGAAGTTAACAGATTTTGCCAAATCTATTGTAGTACCATAATTGTTAAGCATAGAGTTGATTCCGTTCACCAACGTCTGTACCGCAGGATCATTAGAACCTGAAACTACTAAAGATTTGCCTCTTGCTTTAAGTAAGTCCTTAGCCGCTTTATCGATGTTTTTATACTCACCTTTAACACTTACAGATTGGCCACCAGTTTTGCTGGCGATTGCATTGTAAAGTGCCGCTACTGCTTTTCCTTCATCAGAAGGTTTGATTGGTGTTCTGTAATCTGCGTTAGATCCAGTAAGTGATAAGTTAGACTCGAATTGGTAATGACGAGACATTGTCTTCTTACCAGAACCGATCTTTCTTGTTTTGCTGTATTGTTTTGTAAACTCAATTGGAGATATCCAGGTACCTAAGAAATCAGCGCCAAAGCTTACGATTACATCAGATTTACTGAAATCGTAAGATGGTATAGTTCTAACACCAAAAGAGCTTTCATTTGCCTGCAACATACCTTCAGCTGAAGACGCATCGTACATGATGTGCTGCGTTGTAGGATACTTTGCAGTGAAATCAGCGATTACCTGCTTAGTAGTCGGGCTTAAAATTGTATTACTTACAATTCTTATCTGACCACCCTGAGCAGCAATGCTATTCAGCTTATTTATAACTTCTTTATCGAGAGTTTCCCACTTGGTGTCATTTCCAGCAGCTTTTGGACCACGTAACCTTTCATTGTCATAAAGAGAAAGTACAGATGCTTCCACCTGTGCATTAACTCCACCCTGACTGATTTTAGAAAGTTTGTTTCCTTCTATTTTAATAGGTCGGCCTTCACGCGTCTTCACTACAATACTGCAATAATCCCCACCATTGGTGTAGGTAGATGCATAGTAGTTAGGAATACCCGGATCAACATCAACTGGTTTATTTACATACGGAATGGCTCTTCTTACAGGAGCTTCACATGCTGCTAAAGAAGCCGCTGCTATACCGAAGCCCATCATTTTTAAGAAGTCTCTTCTACTGCTTCCTCCCCCATCTTCATTCTGATTGATCGGTAAGAACTCAGGAAATTCCTTATCCGCCTTTTTAACGAACTCGGGATCGTTAGATAATTGTTCTATACCTTTCCAGTATGTCTTTTTATTATCTCTCATAATCTATAAATAGATAAAATATAGTATTCTTAGTTTTTTTATTAATAGTGACACTTAGAGCATTCCAGACCTCCAATGTCTTCTACCTTCATAGCACCTTTACTTTCCTGCTCATGCAGTTCTACAAGGTTGGTGTAGTAGTCATTGCCTTTGGCATTTACATCTGTCTTTCTATGACAGTCTATACACCATCCCATTGTAAGTAATGAGTGCTGCTGTACAACTTCCATTTCTTCGATAGCACCGTGACAAGTCTGGCATTCGATCTCACCCACTTTAACATGTTGTGAGTGATTGAAATATGCCAAATCAGGCAAGTTGTGTACTCTGATCCACTCGATAGGTCTATCATTCTCGATAGCTGCATATATCTTTTGTATTTCCGGAGACTCAGTCTTCACTGCTGAGTGACAGTTCATACAAATATTTGGCGAAGGAATGTTAGCACTCTTACTCTTTCTTACCCCAGTGTGGCAGTATTGACAATCGATCTGATACTCACCTGCGTGTAGTTTATGAGAAAAAGCAATTGGTTGCTTAGGTGCGTAACCTTTCTGAACACCTACCGCGTAAAGCTGATTAACAACCACTTTGAATGCGATAGCTGTAAATAAAAATGCTACTAAAAAGATAACCGGCTTACTTTTTACCAACTTGTCAAAATCTAAAGTTGGGTTTACAATGGCCTCATCATCTTCGTCAAGATCTTCTCTTTGGTTAAGATATTTTCTAAGGATAGTAGTGATTAAGACTAGTACTACCAGAATAAGTACTAAAACAATGATCAAACCGACCATGATAGCGTTTAGGTAAGCTGCTGGTACAGAATCACCTGCTGTCTGAGTAACGTTAGTTTCATCACCTTTAGGATCATCGCCACCAGGACCTGCCTCAGTCTCAGCTTTGATATATGCCATGATAGACAGAATCTGATCTCTAGAGAAAGTAGGGAAAGCTGTCATCTGAGTTTTATTATACTCTTCGTACAGGTTAACAGCATAAGTGTCACCACTTGCGATCACTTTTGAAGAATTCTGGATAAAGCTAACTATCCAATCAATAGACGGAGCTCTGTCGTAAACATTTGCCAATGCTGGTCCTACCAGTTTTTGGTGTACTTTATGGCACGTTTTACAATTACCATTAAATAGAGACTCCCCTTCTGTAATCCTTGCTGGCTCGGTTGGAATTGGCCCAGATGATGAAGCTGCTGCTTCAGTCTCCGCCTCAGCCGCCTGCTCCTGACCAAATGACTGGTTGTTTATTAAAAGAAACCCTAATAGTGTGAATGCTAGTAAAACGCGTGCTAGTGATCGTTTTTGCGTCATATTCATGTAATTTATAACTCTTTTTTTGAGGTTGTTGCTGTCTTAACCCGGGCACAAATCTACTATCGGAATGTTTTATTTCAAACATATTTTCAGCACCATTTGCGCCCAAGTGCAACAATAGCGTACACTCTTCCGTAGCGAATATCCAAAAACGTGTTTTTTGTGCCAAAAACAAAATATTTTGGTGTTATTTAGAATTTTTATAAATAGTAATCAGGCCTTTTTAAGCTGGAAAAATTGATGTTTTTAACCGCTTTTGTATAATTGACCTCGGTATATAAAAAAACCTGAGTAAATCATATTTATACTCAGGTATAATCACGGACAACATTGTCCACGTATAACTACATATTTTTAATAATACAGTCTTTCGGTTATAATTATAATGTATCGTCTGGCTTACCCAATTTGGCTGATGCTTCCAATGCTTCATCATGTATAATGTCAAGTTCTGATTCTATCACTCCCCATACACTTTGGTGGTTAATCTCTGCCTCACTATTATAGCGGGCATTTCTGAACCCAGCTAAAATATCTGTATTGAAGTTAAGATCACCTTTATTATCAGAAGCATGCGAAAGCTCATATGCTGCCTCACCAATCATTTGCATATTGGCATAGACACTTTCTTTTACCTGCTCCTCTTTTCTAAAGGTTTCATAATTAATACCGACTGTATCAGCCTTTATTTCTTCAATTCCTCTTATTATATTATTTAGGTGCTGTTGCTGTACTTCCTTATCCATTGTATGTCTGTTTATTTGTGATCACTTTCTCCTACGGGACCTTCGCCTTGTCCTTCTCTTACATTTAGAGAATCATTTTTAACTGCTTCTTTATCTTCGATGGTACCTTTTTTGGGACCACAGCTCGCCAATAATGCAGTTAAACTCAATGTCAGCATGGTTATTCTTAAAATTTTCATATCAAGGTTTTTGTTTTACAAGTTGTAAAATCTACGAGCACAGTTGCTCTACTTTTAATTGACTAACAACAGACAATCAAAATCTTCTAAAACCGATTGAAAAAATATAGGATTTGATTATGCTCGGGGAAGTGTGAAATGAAAAACAGTGCCTTGACCAAGTTTACTCTGTACATCGATAGTACCTCCTATTTTCACCACAAATTCTTTGACCAACAGTAAGCCAAGGCCGGTTCCTTTTTCTCTTGCGGTACCTTCTTTGGTAAATGGCTGAGGGTCGAAAAGCCGTTCCAGGTCATCTTCGGACATACCCACTCCGGTATCGGCTATGGTAACAATTACTGTATCTTCAGTTTGGTCAGAACTTATGGTAATGCCACCTTCACGGGTAAATTTAATGGCATTGGCAATTAGATTTCTAAATATGAGTTTTAGCATATTTACATCTGCCATCACTATAACTCCTTCTGATATTTTGTTTTCCAAAGATATACCTTTACCTAGTGCAAATGGGGCATAAATATCAACTACCTTATCCGCTGAGGTGCTTAAGGGCGTTGGTTCTGCCACCATATTCAAGCCACCCATTTGTGATTTTACCCACTGCAAAACATTAATTAATAGCTCTCCAATATTATTGGTTTCCTTAGATAGCTTTCTAAACATAGGGAGTAGCTCCTCCTTGCTCAACATATCTAGTGAAGCAAGTTCTAAGACAGACTGAAGGCGTGCTACGGGTGCTTGCAAGTCGTGAGAAAGAATAGAAAACATTCGATTTTTTGCCTGATTGATCTCCTCGAGTTGCTTCTTTTGCTCTGAGATCTGGAGATTCTTACGGGTAATCAATTCATTTTTCTGCTCTTCCAGCTCAAGGTGTTTTTGCTTTAGGCGGTAAGCTCTGAACATAAGGACTCCTGATATAATAATGAGCAATGTGATGATCGCACTCACTATAGTGATGGTTTTCTGCCGGCTTATTTGGAGCTCCTGTAGTTCATTAGATTGTCTTAATGCCTCATTTTCAAGTCTGATTTTAGAGGTTTTGTATTTAGCTTCAAGCTCGTTTATCTCATTGTTCTTTTCCAGACTTAAGATGCTATCACGTAATGCAATCCACTTGGTTTGCCACTCCAGAGCCTCTCTAAAGTTAGACCTGCGCTTCTCGAGCTTAGTCATATGCTCATACCCGATGGCTACAGTTTGTCGGGAGTTAGAAGACTTTGCCACAGCAATACCCTCCTTAATCTTGTCTTCTGCTTTGGAATAATCTCCACTCTCAAGGTAAACCTCCCCAATATTTAAGAGAGAAGTTGCTATTCCCAATTTGGCGTTATGGGCCTTATCAATGTCTAGCGATCTGTTTAGGTAATCAAGTGCCTCATCATACCTGGCTTGCTCCAAATAGATGTAACCGATATTGTTGAGAGTCGAAGACAAGCCTAAAGAGTCCTTAAGCTGTGATTTATAGGCTAAAGACTTTTGGTAATAATTGAGGGCTTCTTCCGGCTTCTTTAAGTTGCGGTAAGCTATACCTAAATTATTCAAGGATTTGGCTATCTGTTGGGAGTCGCCTAATTGGAGGCGTATTTCAAGGGCCTTATCGTGAAACTCCAACGACCTTTTATGGTCTTCTAAATAATAATAGACTACTCCCAGATTACTCAATATGGTAGAACTAGATTTTTCATCACTGAGCTTATCGAATATTTCCAGTGCTGCAACAAAGTTTTCACTTGCGATTTTATAATTAGCCTGACTAAGATTAGCTAAAGCAATAGTATTTAAGCTCTTGGCTTTGCCTTTCTCGTAATCAATCTTTTCTGAAATGGCCAAAGCCCTAAGTCCCTTTTCTTCCATTTGGTCAGGATCTGAGCCATATAGTTTGAAGGCTTCTTTGTTTATCTCAAGGACTTCGGAGGTATCTGAAAGGTTTTGCCCGTAGCAGATGCTACTAAGGAGGCACAAGACAATCAGCAGGTATTCTTTTATCATCGCAACATTAATGTTGGCTTAAAGATCGAGAACTTTCTTTAAAATGGAAGGTTAAACAATATTATCTATCTTAAATAAAGTTGTATTTTCATAAAAAGTAGATCATCATCCCTAAAAATTAATAGAATTTATGCCCAGGTCTAAAAATCAAACGCCAGATTTTAAGGAAATCGTTGAAACGCTCAACGATATGATTTATGAATTAGACAATGACGGGAGATTTTATTATGCCAACAGCACTTTAGAAAAAATATCCGGTTACTCAAAAGAAGAACTCAAATCAATTCACTATTGGGATCTGGTAAAAGAGGAGCAAAAAGAAGAATTAAAGGCCTTCTATTACAACCAAAGAAAGAAGCAGATAGAAGACACTTACTATGAGTTTATCATGATCACAAAATCGGGTAAGCAGGTATGGATCGGTCAGAATGTAAAAATGATCTACAAAAGTAAAGGTGTTGTAGCTGTAAGGGCGGTAGCCAGAGATATCACAAAACTTAGAAACCTGAGAATCGCTTTTGAAAGAAAAGCCAAAGAACTTGAGAAAGTAAATGAAAGCCAGGCATTAGCGAAAAAAGACCTGGAGGAAAAAAATGCGCTCATGGATCTTATACTCAACACCATGACAGACGCAGTAGTGGTATTAGATGCCAAAGGTGATTTTATTTTGTTTAATGAGGCTTCGAAGAATATCGCTGGTAAAGATAAAACCGACAAACCTTCCAGCGAATGGCCAGAACATTACGGCTTATACTACCCTGATAAGGAAACCATGATAGAAACTAAGGACCTGCCAATGATGCTGTCATTACAAGGCAAGGAGGTCTATAATTTCGAATCTTATGTAAAAAATGATGACAATGAGGGTGTGTTTGTAAGGGTAAATACACGGCCTTTAAGAGATAATGACGGCAATATTATAGGTGCACTTGTAGTTTCAACCAATATTAATGAGCAAAAAGAAGCTGAGATCAAACTCAGAGCCAGTGAGGAAAAGTTCAGAGCAATGAGCGATGCCTCACCACTGGGTATATTTGTGACCGACAACAAAGGTTCTTGTGAGTACACCAATACTGAGTACCAAAAACAAAGTGGGCTCAGCTTTGAAGAGGCACTGGGAGACGGCTGGACTAAAGCTATACATCCAGATGATACCGACCGTGTTTTTAAAGAATGGACAGAGGCTGTAAAGAAAGAAGAAGTATTTAGCACAGAGCAGAGATTCAAGCATAAGGACGGCACAGTATTATGGTCTACCGTAAAAGCCTCGGCCATGATTGTAAACGACAAAACCATAGGATATGTGGGGACCGTTGAAGACATCACTACAAGAAAACAGTACGAAGAGCGACTACTGGAAGCAAAAGAAGAAGCCGAAATGGCTTCTAAGGCCAAAGAAGACTTCCTATCTACTATGAGTCACGAGATAAGGACTCCTCTTAATGCAGTAATCGGTATGGCCCACTTGCTGCAGGATGAAGACCCCCTACCCCATCAAATTGAAAATCTAAATGCTTTAAGGTTCTCTGCAGATAATCTTCTGGTTTTAATCAACGATATTTTAGACTACAACAAGATTGAATCAGGTAAGGTAACATTTGAAAAAATAGAAGTAGACCTCAAGCATTTAATTTCTCGAATAAGGAAATCATTATTACTCAAGGCACAAGAAAAAGGCATCAGGTTTAATGCAATATTTGACTCTGACATACCTGATGTGGTGATGACCGACCCTGTGAGATTAAATCAAATCATTACCAATCTACTCTCTAATGCGATTAAATTCACAGAAAATGGCTTTGTAAAAGTCGAGGTTTTGCTGGAAGAAGAAGATGAAGCCACAGCTACTGTCTCATTCTTAATCAAAGACAGCGGTATTGGCATACCCAAAGACCAGCAGGATAAAATCTTTGATCGATTTTCTCAGGCCGAAAAAACAACTACCAGGATATATGGAGGAACAGGACTAGGCCTCGCTATCACCAAAAAGCTAGTAGAATTACAGGGTGGAAATATCGAATTGAGAAGTGAAAGTAATAAAGGCAGTGAATTTTCTTTTACACTTACGTTTGATAAAGGCAGAGTAAAGCCAAAACACCAGGAAGACGCAGAACAAGAGGTTTTTCCTTCAAACTTATCTGGAACCAAAATACTCGTTGTAGAAGATAACCAGATCAATCAGGTAGTGGCCGAGAAGTTTCTAAGAAAATGGAATATATCTGTAGAAATTGCTAACCATGGTAAAGAGGCCTTAGAAATTCTTAAAAAGGAATCATTTGATCTGGTTTTAATGGATTTGCAAATGCCCGTAATGGGCGGCTATGAGGCTACAGCTGAAATGAAAGCTGATAAGTCTTTGAAAGATTTACCTATTATAGCTTTAACTGCTTCCGCGCTTACAGAAGAGAGAGAAAGAGTGTTTAAGTCAGGGATGAATGACTTTGTTACTAAACCACTCAATGCTCAGGAGCTTTATTCTAAGATTGCCAAAATTGTAGGTAAGAGTAAAGCCGTAACGACAAAAGCAGTCAGTACTAATGGCAAGAAAAAAGACCTCATTGATTCTACCAAAGTGGAAGAGATGGCCGAAGGGGATATGGCTTTTCTCACACGTATGTACAAGTCTTACCTGGTAGAGCTAGGAAAACTTGAAGAGGCCTACATTGATATTGTAAAAAATAACGATATGGACCTCTACAGAGCCACACGACATAAAACAATTGCATCCATTGATCTTTTTAATGCAGACGAGCTAAAGGCAGAGGTGATGAGAACAGAAAAGCTACTTAGCGACAAAAACACTGATGGTTTAAAGGCCAATTTAAAATCGCTCCAAACCCT
>NZ_SMMD01000080.1 GCF_009711475.1 Fulvivirga aurantia | reverse complement strand
GTAGATTACTATCTAAGAAATGATGCAGATAACAGCATAATCGATGGACCTATTGCGGGCACTGGTAGTGCTATTTCTTTGAATACAGGAAGTGTTAATAGTACGACTACTTATAATGTGTATGCTGAGAAGAGCAGCGGTTATAACAGAACTCATCAAGGTTCATTGCCTTTTGGTCTTCAAGATGTAGGTTCTTATTCGGGCGCTGGATTTGCAGATTTGGATGGGGACGGAGACTTAGATATTATGTCTCCTAACTCAGGATCAGCAAACTACTTTTATTTCGAGAATATTGGAAATTCATCTTCTCCTAACTATACTACTTTTCAAACTAACCCATTTGGTATTACATCTACTTCTGGTGTGTATAGATATGCAAATTTTGCAGATTTAGATAATGATGGTG
>NZ_SMMD01000665.1 GCF_009711475.1 Fulvivirga aurantia | reverse complement strand
ATCCCTAATTTCTATTACTAATATTTTTAGTATAAGGCGTTTTAAATATCTATAATTCAGATATTTAAAATAAGGTATCTAAACTTAAAATTTAACTACAATTTTACCAGTCTTTCTATTTGCAGCCATTTCGTCAAGGGCTTTCACTATGTTTTCATAGGGCGTTACGAGCCCTATGATTGGCTTGATTTTATGCTTGTCTACGAACTTTACCATTTCAATAAATTCTTTGTCGCTACCCATGGTAGAGCCTTGAAGTGTGATTTGGTTCCAGAACATCCTGTACATGTCTAGTGATGATGGCAAGCCATTGGTGGCTCCATAAAAAACAATCCGGCCAGAAGGCTTCATCACCTTAATAAAATCATTGATCTGATCTCCACCGGCACTGTCGATTACCACATCAAACCCTCCTTTTGATTGCCACGAATTTTTAAACCAATCTTTGCTTTTATAATTATAGGCAGCTGATGCTCCCATCTTAAGGGCTTGTTCCAACTTAGACTCACTCCCACTAGTGACAAATACATTGGCTCCCGTTGCTTTAGCAAACTGAAAAGCAAACTGGGCCACACCCCCACCAAAACCAGAGATCAACACATTCTTTCCTTCACTAATTTTACCATGATGGAAACAGGCTCTGTAAGCAGTTAGACCTGCCAAAGGAAATGCTGCACTCTCTTCACTCGACAAGTGCTTGGGTTTTTCAACAAGGCGATCTGCCCCGACTAATACATATTCTGCAAACGTACCATTGGTAGGCATACCCAAAATCGTATACTCTCTGGACTGCACCTCATCGTTATCTCCCCAATTGATATTTGGGTTTATAATAACTTGCTTCCCTACCCATTTCTTTTCTTTTGAGCTGCCAGCTTCAACTACTTCTCCGGCCCCATCAGAACCTAAGATAGAATCTAATTGTATGTTTGGGTATTTGCCTTCTCTAATAAACTGATCGCGTTTATTAAGTGCTGCCGCTTTCAGTTTGACTAATACCTCTGCTTGTTGAGGTGTAGGTTTCTCTTTTTCTACTATTTGTAGATTGCCTGGTTTTGTTAATACAAGTGCCTTCATATATCAAATGTATGAAGGAATTTGAAGCTCTCATTGTGCTTTATTAAAAAACTATTTCCGCTACAATACCACCCGCAAAAGAAAAAGCTGCAGCGAGGCTACAGCTTTTGAACTAATTATTTTCATATTAAAAGTATGACTGTTAGAATGGTGCGTCTTCATCAGGACCACTGTACCCAAAGCCTGAGTCTTCACTTTTACTATCTCCGTCATTTAGCTTACTACCAAGTGTGATTGTATTAGAAGATGAATCACCAAACTCTGATGGAATACCACCGCCTGACGGGAAGTCTCCTCCAAATCCACCGGTATCGAGGTCAGCAAATTTGGTAAACTTGCCGATAAACTTAAGGTTAACATTCTCTAGCGAACCGTTTCTGTGCTTAGCAATAATTACCTCACCCGTACCCACGGTTGGCATACCACTTTCATCTTCAGTAATACCATAATACTCAGGTCGGTAAAGGAACATTACCATATCCGCGTCCTGCTCGATTGATCCTGATTCCCTAAGGTCAGAAAGCTGAGGCCTTTTATCTCCTCCTCTTGTTTCCACAGCTCTACTCAACTGAGAAAGTGCAATTACAGGCACATCTAATTCTTTGGCGATACCCTTAAGCGCTCGGGATATTGAAGCAATCTCCTGCTCCCTGTTTCCACCACCTTTTGACGAATCCCCACTCATCAGCTGCAGGTAGTCAATTACAATAAGCTGTACATCGTGCTGAGCTTTCAATCTTCGACACTTCGCTCTTAATTCCAGAATAGATAAGGCTGGAGTATCATCAATAAAAATAGGCGCCTTACTTAATTTATTTGTTTTATGAATAAGCTGCTCCCACTCATAATCAGCAAGACTACCCTTTTTAATTTTTTCACTTTCCAGCTCTGCCTCGGCAGAAATAAGCCTGTTTACCAGCTGTACAGAAGACATCTCCAGTGAGAAAATAGCCACTGCGTGATTAAAATCAACAGCCGCGTTTCTAAGTGCAGAAACAACGAAGGCCGTTTTACCCATACCAGGACGGGCAGCTATAATAACCAAATCCGACTTTTGCCATCCAGAAGTTACTCTGTCTAATGCACTAAAGCCTGTGGCAATACCCGTGAGTCCATCTGTGTGGTTTTTTCTTTCTTCCAGCTCAGTGATCGCCTGAGCCATAAGAGACTGCATGTTATCGTAATTTTTACGAATGTTTGCCTCAGAAATTTCAAAAAGCGACTGTTCAGTTTTATCTAATAGGTGAAAAACGTCTGTCGTGTCTTCATAGGCATCAGTATGAATCTCAGAAGCTACCTTTATCAACTCTCGCTTTATAGACATTTCTATTACCACACGAGCGTGATATTCGATGTTGGCCGCGGAGCTTACTTTAGAGGTAAGTTCTGCCAGGTAGTACGACCCGCCAATCACTTCTAACTTTCCGTTTTTACGAAGTTTAGCAGCGACAGTACGCATGTCTACCGGTTCCGCATTGTTAAATAACTCGGTGATGGCCAGGTAAATTTCCTTATGAGCGTCTGAGTAGAAGCTTTCAGGCTTTAAAATGTCGATTACTGTTGTTAAAGCATCTTTTTCGAGCATCAAAGCCCCTAAAACAGCTTCTTCCAAATCAATCGCTTGTGGTGGTAATTTGCCTAAACTGTCTCCAAGATCTCTGGCTAATCTATTGGACTTGTGGCCCACCCGAAGTGACGATGATTTGTTTTCCATATACGATTTGTTACTTGTGTTTTCTGATTGGTTTTTCAAACCTAAAAATAATTTCGCGATCGAACAATTTGGCGTGTTTTCAGACGCTTTCAACATCAATTCACAACCAAATCATAGGTAGCTGCAAATGAATCAAAAAAATGCTCATTACCCCAGCGGGTTATCAACAATTAAAAAAAAATTATACACACGATGTGGATAAGTATGTTGAAAAATCATCAGGTTATTAACAAAAAATTCTTATATCCACATAAGTTATCAACAATCTGGAAAGCAATAAAATTGCCTCGGATTATAATTTTTTATCTTTACTTTTGAAGCTTAATCTAAATCGACAATGACTGAATCTCCTCAAAAAATTCATTTTATAGCCATAGGCGGTAGTATTATGCATAACCTGGCAATCGCCTTACACAGCGCTGGTCATAAGATTACTGGCTCAGATGATGAAATTTTTGAGCCATCTCGCTCTCATCTGGCCGATCATAACCTACTCCCTGAAACTGAGGGATGGAATGAAGATAGAATAACAAACGATCTCGATGCCGTAGTCGTAGGTATGCACGCCAGAGAAGACAACCCAGAGCTTAAAAAAGCCAAAGATTTAGGTATTAAGATTTACTCTTTTCCTGAGTACATTTCTGAGCGATCTGAGGACAAGCAGCGTGTGGTGATAGCTGGTAGCCATGGCAAGACTACCATTACCTCAATCATTATGCATGTGTTGAAGTATTTTGACCGGGAATTTGATTATGCTGTAGGTGCTCATATCAAAGGGTTTGACACCATGGTGCGCCTTTCAGATGCTCCTATTATTATTATAGAAGGTGACGAATATTTATCATCTCCAACTGACCCAACGCCTAAATTCTTAAAATACCATCACCATATCGGACTCATCAGTGGCATTGCATGGGATCATATCAATGTATTCCCAAATGAAGATGAGTATATGAAGCAATTTGAAATTTTTGCCGATGCTACCCCAAAAGGAGGCTCTTTAGCGTATTGCGAAGAAGATGCAATGGCAACAGTTATTGGAAACAAAGAGCGAGAAGACGTGCATAGACTTCCTTACCAGACACATGCTCACATCATAGAAAATGGGGAAACATACCTGACTGTAGGAAATGATCGTATTCATACCAAATTATTTGGCAAGCACAACCTACAAAATATCAACGGGGCTAAAGAAGTACTGAAAAAAATCGGGATATCTGAAGACCAGTTCTATCAGGCGATTCCTAGCTTTGAAGGGGCTGACAAAAGGCTTGAGTTGGTAAAAGAAAATGGCAACTCTTCGATTTTTAAAGATTATGCCCACGCCCCATCAAAAGTAAAAGCCACTACCCTCGCTGTTAAAGAGCAGCACCCGGAAAGAGAGTTAATAGCCTGCCTTGAGTTACATACTTTCAGTAGTTTGAATAAGGACTTTTTAAACGAATACAAAGGAACCATGAAATATGCCAACCAACCGGTTATCTATTTCAATCCTAGAACCATCGCACATAAAAAATTAGAGCCAATTTCTGCTGAGGAGATAAAGAAAGCTTTTGCAGAACCAAGGCTTGAGGTTTTCGATGACTCAAACAAAATGCTCGATTTCCTAAAGCAACAAAACTGGACTGACAAAAACCTCCTCATGATGAGCTCTGGCACATTTAACCAGCTCAATTTTGAAGACCTAAAAGATATTATTTAAAGAGAAGACACTTTTCGTAACAATGACATTGCATTTAAAGAACCCGCTTACATTTTTTGACCTAGAAACTACCGGTACCAATATAGTAAAAGACAGAATTGTTGAAATATCTGTGGTAAAGGTGATGCCAAATGGAGAAGTGATCACTAAAACCAATAAGGTAAATCCCACTGTGGCGATTCCTCATGAAACCAGCCTGATTCACGGTATTTATGATGAGGATATAAAAGACTGTCCTACTTTTAAAAATATAGCTAAGAGTTTTGCTCAATTCTTAGAAGGCTCAGACCTGGCTGGTTTTAATATCTTAAAGTTTGATGTTCCTATGCTTGTGGAAGAATTCATCAGAGCTGGTGTAGACTTTGATGTGAGCAAGAGAAAGTTAGTTGATGCCCAAAAGATCTTCCATATGATGGAAAAGCGTACTTTATCAGCTGCTTATAAATTTTACTGTGGCAAGACCTTAGATGACGCACATAGTGCTGAAGCTGATACAAAAGCTACACTAGAAGTGCTTAAAGCTCAGGTTGAAAAATATCAGGGACAGGAAGTAGTAGATAATCTTGGTAATAAAATTGGAGTCATTGAAAATGATGTAGAGACACTTCACAACCTCACCAAATCTAATCTTGTCGACCTTGCAGGCAGAGTTGTACTAAACAGAGATGGTATCGAGGTCTTTAATTTTGGCAAACACAGGAATACTCCTGTTACACTTGTATTTAAAAAAGACCCGAGTTATTACGACTGGATGATGAAAGGTGATTTTCCTCAGAACACAAAGCAAGTGTTAACCGAAATTAAACTAAGAGCTTTTGCCAGAGGTTAAG
>NZ_SMMD01000034.1 GCF_009711475.1 Fulvivirga aurantia | reverse complement strand
GATATAACATTGTTTCCATCAAGGTTATCGGGTAGCAATGTTAGCAGTAAAATGTATTCATTAGCAACATGATCATTCTGCTGATTTTGCACAAAAGTACCCTTTACTAATGTTGCAAACCCTAGTTCATATGGTCGCCCATCAATTGATTCTTGATGGTTGTGTAGTAGATGAATTGAAGTTCCTACAATCACTAAAGAACCTAAAGAAAAGAAAATGGCCAAAACCATTGAAATCATAAATTTGGCCCTGAATTTTATAATCAAAA
>NZ_SMMD01000219.1 GCF_009711475.1 Fulvivirga aurantia | reverse complement strand
AATTTTAGCATTTCAAATGCCTGACAAAGTCGTAATGGAAAAGGCAGATGATTTCCACGGCTTATTTACTTTCAAACCACTAGAAAAAGGTTATGGAGTTACCATAGGTAATGCTCTAAGAAGAATCTTACTTTCTTCATTAGAGGGCTATGCCATTACTGGTGTTAAAATGCCAGGCGTATTGCACGAGTTTTCAACTATCGAAGGTGTCGTAGAAGATGTTTCTGAGGTAATCTTGAATCTTAAAATGGTAAGATTTAAGAAGGTTGGAGATTCGGTTGACAATAAAATTACTGTTTCTATCAAAAATCAAAAGGAATTTAAAGCGTCTGATATCGCTAAGGGTACAAACGCATTTGAAATCCTTAATCCTGACTTAGTGATTTGTAATCTTGATGAGTCAGTTGATTTAGAAATAGAGTTAACTGTAGAAAAAGGAAGAGGATATTTACCAGCAGAAGAAAATAAGCCTTCTGAGCAAGTATTCGGATTTATTCCAATCGATGCGATTTTTACACCAATAAAGAACGTAAAGTATAGCATTGAAAACACAAGGGTAGAACAGAAAACTGACTACGAGCAATTAGTGCTTGATATAGAAACAGATGGTTCTATTCATCCAGAAGCGGCACTTGAAGGTGCGGCGCATATACTTATCCAACACTTTATGTTGTTTTCTGATAAGTCTATTGAGCTTGAAACTGACAAGGGTGGCGAGATTGAGCAGGTAGATGAGGAGATGTTACATATGCGTAAACTTCTTAAAACACCGCTTAACGACCTTGATCTTTCAGTAAGAGCTTATAACTGCTTAAAAGCTGCAGATGTAAAATCTCTTGGAGATCTTGTAAGACTTGAGATTTCTGACATGATGAAATTCAGAAACTTTGGTAAAAAGTCGCTTGCTGAATTAGAGCAGCTAGTACAAGACAAAAATCTTACTTTCGGTATGGATTTGTCTAAGTATAAACTTGAAGAAGAATAATTTATAATGAGACACGGGAAGAAATTTAATCATCTGA
>NZ_SMMD01000499.1 GCF_009711475.1 Fulvivirga aurantia | reverse complement strand
AAATCAGCAAAAAAAGAAAGGAAGCTGATTTTCAGCTTCCTTTATAACCTAGGCACTATTTTTTATTTCGTTAACTAATTGTTAATAGGCACTTTATTCAAAATTGTAGCAATTATGTCTTTGGTGTTTACATTGTCGGCTTCAGCCTCATAATTGAGTATCAATCTATGGTTAAGTACATCAGAAGCCACTTCTTTGATGTCTTCTGGTAGTACATAATCACGGCCTTCCATGTAGGCTACTGCCTTGGCTGCCAGGTTGAGATTGATAGATGCACGTGGCGATACACCAAACTGTATGTATTCTGCAGCTTCGGTAAGGCCGTAAGCTTTAGGGTCTCTGGTAGCATACACCAGTTCGATTATGTATTTTTCTAAAGACTCTGAAATGCTGGTTTGATTGATCTCATCTCTAATAGCAAACACATCCTCTTTGGTAAGTACAGGCTCTACAGCATAATCAAAAGACATGTTTGAGATTCTTCTCATTACCTCAAGTTCCTGATCTTTTGTAGGATAATCTACATGCACTTTCATCATAAATCTATCTACCTGAGCTTCAGGCAGTGGGTAAGTACCTTCCTGGTCAACAGGGTTTTGTGTTGCTAACACTAAAAAAGGGCGATCAAGTTTAAAGGTGTTTTCACCGATCGTCACTTGCTTTTCCTGCATAGATTCCAGCAAAGCAGACTGTACCTTAGCCGGAGACCTGTTGATCTCATCGGCCAATATCATGTTGGCAAAAATCGGCCCTTTCTTTACTTCAAACTGAGCCAGCTTTTGATTGTAGATCATAGTACCGATCAAATCTGCCGGTAATAAGTCAGGTGTAAACTGTATACGTTGAAAATCAAGGTGCAATACTTTGGCCAGCGTGCTTACTGTTAAAGTTTTGGCGATACCCGGCACACCTTCTAGTAAAATGTGACTTTGAGTAAAAAGGCCAATAAGCAATCTGTTTACCATGGCCTGCTGCCCAACTACTACTTTGCTTACTTCAGAAAATACCTGCTTTATCTTTTCCTGGTGTTCTTTTTTCTTATCAACTGTCGCTGTAGATTCTTCCATTTTCAGTGATCTGATTTTTTAGTTCTACTAATAAACTGCAAAAGTATTGCAATAATATGTATTTAATCGAAAAATTTCGCTCTGGGTTACACCTGTACCTATTTCTATAAAAACGAGTACTCTCATCTTTAACACATACCAGTATAATTCGTTACTAAATGGAACACAAACTATCATGAGACATTTTGTAATCGGAGATATACATGGAGCATACCGTGGGCTTAGACAGTGCCTGGAGCGATCTGCTTTTGATTATGAAAAAGATCAACTTATTTGCCTTGGAGATGTCTGCGATGGGTGGCCCGAAACTAAAGCATCGATTGATGAATTATTGAAAATCAAACATTTGGTTTTTATATTAGGAAACCATGACCATTGGGCCTTGCAGTGGGCACGACACGGCACTAAGTCACATGTGTGGTTAAGCCAGGGAGGAAGAAATACTGTCGCGAGTTATAATGGTGAGCCTATGCCCGAGACACATAAAAATCTTTTAGAAGAGGCGGCCTATTATTACGAATGGAATAACCAGCTTTTTGTGCATGCCGGTATAGATCCTGAAGAAAAACCTGAAAACCAGACAGAAGAAATATTCCTTTGGGACAGGGCTATGGCCAAGGCGGCCCTCGACAATCATTTCAGCGGAGGCGATCAAACGTTTACCGACTACGAAGCCGTGTATATTGGCCACACACCTACTCATAATTATGGCATATTAGAGCCAATCCAGTCTGGTGGCGTTTGGTTGATGGACACAGGAGCCGGTTGGGACGGTGTATTGTCTATGATGGATTTGGAAACAAAGGAAGTCTTTGCCAGTGACAAAATAGATACACTTTACCCGCCTGGAACAGGGAGAATAAGGATTTAGTCAAACTCGACCACCTGCACTTCGGGCCTGTTGCTATGAGACTGTATGTATTGGTCTATTTCTGAGGTGGTCTTATATGGTGTAACTATATTTCTCAACTCATCAATATGTGAAACACTCAAGTCGTTTTCTAAAAAACCAAAGCCGTAGTAAGTACCATTTTCTATCAGAATGACAGATTGTTCTTCTTCATGACGCCCCTCACCCATGATGGCAAAAGACTTTTCTTTAGGATTAAAAGTAGCCAAAGCCTCCAAAAGTCGATTGTTATAATCTTCAACGCTCTCCTGGTGATCGCATGCACCGAGACACTGCCCGTATTTAAAATCGAAACAAGGCCCGTTAGATTTTTGAATGCCGCAAAACTTAGGGCAGAGCTCAAAAGTTTTTACTTTCTCTAATAAAAATTGCCATGCATCTGCATGAGAGTAAAATATTGCCTCAGGCTTTAGTCCCTTGGTAAACTTGCTAATGTTAAACCTCAGGTAGCCATCTCTGTCCTCATACAAATAGATAGCCCATTGGTTGGCCCTGAATTTTTGTGCGCGATTATATTTGGGCCACAAGCGCTTTATTTCCGAAGACTCCAATAGCAGAGCCACCAATTCGTTACCGGTAAGTTCATAATCAATGTGATGAATTTCGTTTCTTATATATTGATTTCTACGATTTTTTGAGGTGCCGGAAAAGTGGCTCGTAATCCGTTTTTTGATGTTTTTGGCTTTGCCCACATAGATTACTTCACCATGTGCATCTAAAAAGTAATAGACACCGGCTAGTTCTGGCAGATCTTCGTATTCGGCTTTGGGCAGATTAGGAGGCAACTTGGTTTCGCCTGAGTTTCTTTTAATAGCATATTCGATAAACCCAGGGTTTTTCTTCAAAAGCATACCAAATAGAGTGGCGGTGGCTTTGGCATCTCCTCCGGCCCGGTGTCGGTTTTCTATAGGTATATTTAATTGCTCACAAAGTTTACCCAAGCCATACGAGCGCAGACCAGGTATAATCTCCCGGCTTAATCTTACCGTACATACTTTTTTGGGATTGAAGCTGTAATTGTGGTTTTCTAACTCACGTTTTATAAAAGAATAGTCAAAATGGACATTATGCGCGACAAACACTTTGTTTTCCAAAATCCGGTGTATATCTCCCGCTACCTCTTTAAATTTTGGAGCGGTGTCCACCAGGTCCTGACTTATGCCGGTAAGACCGGTAATATAAGTAGGTATATTTTGCTCTGGGTTTACGAGTGTTTCGTAGCTGTCTATAATTTTTTCGCCATCATGAACGTAGATGGCCACTTCTGTTATGCGATTTCGCCCTGCGAAGCCTCCTGTCGTCTCGATATCTACAATAGCATACACACCACTAAATTAATTGATTAGCAAT
>NZ_SMMD01000020.1 GCF_009711475.1 Fulvivirga aurantia | reverse complement strand
GGGGTTAATCGTTGTCTATAGTTGGCTTTAATACTTCAATGATACAGGCTTCCGACTCAACCGCAAACACCCCGCAGTCGAGTTGCTGAAATTACCGATAAACGGTTATGATTATCGGTTAAGCTGAAAACTCTAAAAAAAGGTTAAAAAAGGCCTTATAATCTTACAAACGCAAGATTTTGAGATATTAAACCAGACCCTAACATACAGAGAGCGCTGCTTCTAATTCGAAGCAGCGCT
>NZ_SMMD01000136.1 GCF_009711475.1 Fulvivirga aurantia | reverse complement strand
CAGATATGGGTATCTGGAAAAGGAATAGCTTGAGGTTTCAATTGCTCAATAAATTAGAGAAGATGGTTGCTATCCATGCTCACTCCATTATTACTGGAACGAGTCATATGGTGGATCAACTGCAATATTTGAATAAAAAGGTTTTTAGGGCACCTACAGCAGTTGATCCTGAGGTATTTAAGTTTAATGCTGAAGCACGAGAGAAAATTAGGAGTGAGCTAAATATACGGGATCGTGAAGTATTTATTTACTTGGGTAAGCTGGGAGGGCTTTATTATGAGGAAGATGTAATACACCTGCTGAAAGCCGTGCAAAAGATAATGCCAAATAGCTTTTTTTTAATAGCAACCAACTATGATCATAATAAGTTAGAGGAGTGGTTTAGCCGACAAAATATTTCGAAAAAAGACTACGTTATAAGACCCTTTATACCCATAGAAGAAGTTCCTTCATTTTTAAGTGCCGCTGATATGGGTATTTGTGCAATTCCCCCTAAACCTTCGCAAAGATTTAGATCACCTACAAAAGTAGCGGAATATCTTTTATGTGGATTACCTTTTATAACCTGCTATGGTATTTCTGAGGACGATTATTGGGCCAGAAAATATAATGTGGGACTCGCTTTGACTCGCTTTGATGAAGCATCTGTTTTGGAAGAAAGGCAAGTGTTA
>NZ_SMMD01000462.1 GCF_009711475.1 Fulvivirga aurantia | reverse complement strand
TCAATTTCCACTTAAATGTAAATTTCTAAGACAAGACATTTAAAATTATGAAAAAGATAATAAGCTATATATTTACTTTAGGTGCAGCACTACTCGTAATGTCGTGTAGTCTAGACGAGGTGGAAAACCCCAATGCACCTACATTTCAAAGTTTTGAAGAAGGAGCCACTCAGGCTGATGTTAGACTTTTAGCAGTAGGTCTGGAGGCAATCATGCGTAATGATTTGCACTTTCATTATCAAACAGTAAGCATTATTGGTCGTGAGTACTATGACCTTACAGGAGTAGATCCTCGTTTTACCGGAGAGCTCTTAAAAGGCCCGCTGGATAACAACGGCTTTTTAACTACCCGTGCTTATGCTGCATGGTATAAAATTGTGCAATCGGCTAATTTATTAGAAACGGCTGTAACAAACTCCTCAGCTAATTTAGCTGATACTACTAAGGCAGGTTACATAGGTTATGCAAAAACCTTAAAAGCATACTCACTTATGATGGTAGCCAATCGACAAGAAGATAATGGCATAAGAGTGGATGTGAATGATCCTGACAACTTAGGAGCTGAACTTGCCTACCAGCCAGCACTAAGCGAAATTAGAACTATTCTCAATGAAGGCTATAATGATTTGACTGTAGCAGGTGCTGAATTTGATTTCGTATTGAGTTCGGGATTTGATGGATTTGATAAACCAGCAACATTTGCAGAGTTCAACCGAGCTGTAGCTGCAAGAGTAGCCATCTATCAAAACGATAAAGCAGCTGCAAGATCTCTTTTGGCTGAGTCGTTTCTCGATTTAGATGGAGATTTAGATGTAGGTCCTAAGCATATATTTGGTCTTACAGGTAACGACATCGCAAATGCTCAATTTTACATTCAAGATCAGTCTGGTCAGGAGTTTATGGTGCATGACTCTTGGGTAAACGATGCTGAAGCAGGAGATAAAAGAGTTACTGAAAAATCTGATCCTTTTGCTTCAGGTAGAGTTAAGTTTGATGATCTGAGTGCCAGAAATCAAGTTTGGTTATACAAAAGCCAAGTAGACCCTGTAGCTCTTATGCGCAATGAGGAATTAATCCTACTGTACGCTGAAGCTAATATTGGCAGTAATAATAATGAGGCAGTTAATGCCCTTAATCAGGTTAGAACAGCTGCCGGATTAGATCCGTATGCAGGAGCTGTGAATGCTGCTGCGCTAACTGATGAACTATTGCGCCAAAGACGCTACTCCCTGTTTGGTGAAGGCCACCGTTGGATTGACTTAAGAAGGTATGATCGGCTAGATCAAATACCTCTTGACAGACCTGGCGATGAAGTTATTCGTGCTTTCCCAAGGCCTATTACAGAAAGTAACACTACTAATAATTAGACTTTAAGCAACATACAAAGAAGCCTGATAGTTAAGCTATCAGGCTTCTTTTATTTTAGTCATTCTTATCAACTCATGACCAGCAACTTCTTCGTAGTAGCTTTCATCTTTTCGATATCCTAATCTTGAATAAAAATCGAAGAGATAAGTGTGCGGATGTAATTCCAAATAATATACTTCTTGCTTTACTGCTTCTTCTTCCAATGCATTTACAATGATAGAAGCGTAACCTTTGCCTCTTTGGTCTTTCAGCACCGCTATTCGCGCCAAGGTACCTCTACCCTCTTTTACAAACAATCTACCTGTAGCCACCGGTGTTTCATCCTCATAGGCAATGGCATGTATAGACAGCTCATCGAAACCATCGTCATCAAGTTCTCTCGGTATATTTTGCTCAACCCTGAAAACCATATCCCTGATTTCGAGTGCATCGTTGTAATCTTCATTTACTTTCGCATCGATCAACTCTATCTTTAAAGACATAACTCATCATACTTTTGCTGTTCAACCAGCCCTTCTTTCAATGCCTCAGTGAGCAATTTACACGCTTTGCCACCCTCTCCGGCATCTCGATATGCCTGGGCCAGATACCAATAAATATCATCTGCATATTTATCGAGACGAAGTGCCTGCTGGTATAACCTGATTGCTTCTTTTAAATCGCCCGTTTTATAATAATAAAGTCCTTTATTTCTATAAGCCCAGGCGTTGTTAGGATCATACACAATACTTTTATCAATGTCAACTTTAGCCCTATCCGGTTGCTCTAGTTGTAGGTATACATAACCCCTGTTATTCAAGTAGTAAGGTTGATTCGATTCATGACCTAATGCTTGTTCTATAAGGTTCAGGGCCTTGTTGTAATTACGTCTTTCAATTTCTATCAAAGCTAATGCGTTATAGGCGTTGCCTTCAAATGGGTCTAATTTGAGCGCATACTTCAAATCCTCTTCAGCACTAAATAAATTACCCTTATAGTACTTCACAGACCCACGATTAATCCAAATTTCGGCATTGGCACTATCTCTTTTCAGTGCTTCGTTAAATGAGTTTTGAGCCTTATTATACTGTCTAAGTTTAGCGTAAACCAAGCCTTGCATAAAATACACCTGGGCTGAATCCGGCACCTGCGATTGGGCAAACGACAAATCATCCAAAGCTCTGTAATACTCTTTAAGCTCATAAAAAGCATTAGACCTATTGATGTAAGCATCTACATACTCTCTATCACAGGCAATCGCATTATCGTAAGCGACTATAGCTTTGGCATATTGCTTTTGTTCGTAATACACCACTCCCATATTATTTACAGCAGGTGTATAACATGAGTCAATAATCACCGCCTCTCGATAAAACCTGATGGCCTCACGGTAATTTTGCTCTGCCAAAGCATTATTACCTCTGATAAGGAAGCGCTGTTTTTGAGTAATGTCATCGTTTCCGCAGGCTAAAAGTAGAAAAGCTAAAAAAATTAATGATGCCGAGGTGTATATATTCATGAATGCAAAAATAAGTATATCCGTAGGTTATCGTTATTGATTTATAAACAAAACCATCGATAAATTGTGAAGA
>NZ_SMMD01000197.1 GCF_009711475.1 Fulvivirga aurantia | reverse complement strand
TCAGACAGGGCCAGCTCTTATTTTAAGGCACCTATTTATAACTAAAGAAATACGTTCTTCTTTGTTCCGGCCCTACATATTGTACCATATCAAACCGCTGAGGGTAGGTTTTTATGGCTTTTCCCAAGCACCGTGGTGTTGTACTAAACCCTAGCTGATCATAAACCACATAATCTACACCGTGTCCATCGAGCCCCTCAAGAAGGTGATCCGGATCTTCAGAATATCGATAATTAACAGACTCATGGCCTGAGTACAGATAAAATAGGTTTGGCTTTCTACTGCATATCACAGAGCCTTTGGCCACATTATTTTTGCTCCATCTAGCCATTGAAAAGAATTCTGCCCAATGAATCGGATAGTTTTGCTTTGCAGTAGCATTTAAATTTTTTAAAGATGGAAACAACAAAAAGACAAAGAGCAGCAAATAATACGGCTTGGCATCTCTGATAGTGAGCTGTTTCTGTAAAACACCTTGTATAAAAGCATGAATCCCATAAAAAAACAGTAAAACCAGCATAGGCAATACTGGCACCAAATATCTGTAACTGGCAAAATAATCAGGCCATACAAGCAAAATGAGAATCGTAAATAATAAGTAACTACCAGCTATTATACCCACAGCCCGAGATTTAATGCCTCCATATATTATTGTTGCTATTGCGATAATTCCTAAAAGCCAACAGAGGAGTGCACTGCTTGACTCACCGTCTAACTCAAGAATAGGAACTAAAATATTTGGTATTTCGATAGAAAAAATACGATCTACATTTGCTACAACGCGATCAACCATATCAGAAAAATCTACAGTACCCGACTCTGGTCTGTAGTAATTTTTTCTGAACATCACATTGAACTGATTGCTTCCACCCATAGAAAAGCTCCGTAGTTGCCATGGAAGTACGCCTAAGACAAATCCGACAAATAAACCG
>NZ_SMMD01000308.1 GCF_009711475.1 Fulvivirga aurantia | reverse complement strand
AAGCACTGTGGCAATATTCAAAGGAAAAAAATTATCCTAAAAATGAATCATATCCGGCAAAAAGCCACTAATCAGTGGGGCCAGAATCGAGAGGGCTACTTTCAGAGAGTCGCTTATCGACTCGTTCATAAAAGCAGAAATGCTTGGGTGAGCCTCCTGATCGTCCACCGAATTGAGGTATGTCTGGGCGTGATTGCGCAGCTGGTAGTAGATCGGTAGGTAAAAGATCGCCAACACAATGCTAAACTGTAAGCCGTACAGGTATACAAACTCAATTGGAATCATGTCTATGCCTTTGGCAACTACCTCTTGCAAAATGGCCTTCCGCAAGGCACCAGTAGTAAACACAGCAAAAGTGATAAGCGTGGTGGAGACCAAAAGAAAAAAGCGTAATGAGTTATTCAAAAGTGTAAACTGCTCTTTAAACGTATGTTTTTTGTCAGGCTTTAGCTGATCAATGCTTTTAGAAATGAAGATCATGCCAAACAAAGCAATAAGTCCGGTCACGGTGGGCACGGCAATCACCACCTGCAGCACCCAGGTTTTACTCACCAGAATACCGAGATAGTCTATCCAGTCCGTATAAGTATAGAGGTATGGGTTTTTTACCAGTAAGAAAAGAAAGACCACCCCAAAGCCTAAGCCAATAGCCGCGATACCCCAAAGCGTTTGTTTAGAAACTTTAAACCACGATTGTAAATAAAACAGGCGGTCGAGCAGTAGGGGAGAGATACCCATGCTGATAGACATCATAACCGTAATGAGTACCACCCAGACCAGAAACTCAGGGTTGAAATGAAAGAAGAAATGGCTTGCTCGCTAAGTGGGTAAATCTGTTTCATTGTCAGTGGATGATTTGTCAGCTTGCTGAGGTTTATGACTGGCAGAATCGGGCTTAGATATAAATTTCTTGAAAAGGGTTTTGTCAATCTTATTGGAGTCATATTGCGTTTTCGCCCGATGTAAAAACTGCAGTGTGTCCTGTTTTTGTTTGGCGGAGTCAACGAGCACTACATAATGAGGTAGCTTAGGCTCAGTCTTGATGTTAAAAGCAATTAAAGACCCGGTGATGAGAAAACCTAGAATGGTGCATATGATTGTAATCCGGGTTATGCCTTTGAAATAGTGATCCATTGGTATAGGGTTGAAAAATTCAATATAGTAAGAGATTGGGCAAAGCGCAAAGTGGGGAGCTCGGAGCACAGAGCGGAGAGCAGAGAGCTAAGAAGCTATGAGCTTTGAGTTACTAGCTGTGAGTGGCGAGCGTTGAGCATAAGTCAGGCTGAGGTTCTCGAAGCCGTTTGTGGGAGCTTAGCGCGGAGAGCCGTGAGTTGCGAGCTAAGAGCTTTGAGTCTTGAGTCGCGAGTACACGAGTGTAATCCCTTTGTGTCAGGCTGAGGTACTCGAAGCCGTTTGTAGGAGCTTAGGGCGGAGAGCGAAGCGCTTAGCGCAGAGAGCTAAAGGCATAGCGTGGAAAGCTTAGAGCTGTGAATCGCGAGTTAAGAGCTTTGAGTCTTGAGTTTGCTCAGTCTCCTCTCAGGACGTCAATCAGAGTGGTAGCGAAGAGTCCCTCTAAATTTTAGAAGAGCTGTGAGCTTTGAGTGATGACTAGTGCTGTGAGTTAGAACTATTTTAAAACAGGCTGTCATTCCGGACTTGATCCGGAATCT
>NZ_SMMD01000249.1 GCF_009711475.1 Fulvivirga aurantia | reverse complement strand
TAGCATTTAATCCTTTATCAAGAAATAGCTTGTAGCTCTTTTGGTTAGCTGTTATAACCACAGCATCTACTCCGTGCATTTTCAGCCTTTCTCCTAATAACCCAGCAGTTTTATTTCCACCGATAATAAAGAGTTTAAACTGTTTCTGACCACTCACGCTCGTAAATTTGTATAAGAATGGCGATAATACGGAGCTTATGATAGCTGTAATTACAATGGCTGCATTAGCTGCTGGTCCGATTATACCTAAAGAAATACCAATCTGTGCAGTGGCAATCATGAGTCCCATACGCGATGACAATAACAAGCCTGCTGCTGTTGTTTTCTTGATGCCAAAAATTGATGTAACAAGATATGTTGGCACCATTTGAGTAAGAAATGTAGCTGCCAACAGTACCAATACAAATGGAACAGACTGGCCGAAATCTCCCATTGCCGAAAGGTCTAAGTTAACACCTACCATAATGAAGAAAATAGGTATGAAGAAGCCATAACCCATACCATCTAATTTAAAGAGAAGGGCAGAGCGCTCTTTGGCCAAAAACATAGAAAGCAACGTGCCGGCAAAGAAAGCCCCCAACACCGGCTCCGTATTAATTACATCTGCTATTACAATAAAGAATAGGAGTATCGCTATAGAGCCTCTTATTCTAATTTGAGAAGCCGCATGCTCAAGCGTGTACATAATTTGCTTGAATAGCGTGATTTTAACCAGTTGTTTTCCTACAAAATAGCAAGCGAAGAATACTACGAAAATCACTAGGAAGAGAAGCAACTCGGTCTGAAATCCTTTTTGTAGTACCCCAGAGTAGATAGAGATCAGGATAATGCTCATGATCGTGGCGATAGCGCCTACCATTAAAATTATCTGCCCAAACTTTCTATTGAGTTCACCGTCATTTTTTAGAATAGGTACAATAATGCTCAGCGCCACTGTCGGGAATAGAATGGTGAAAAAGATAATGTCTATCTCGAAGAATAGCGATACTACCCACGAAGCAGGCCATGAAAGTAAGAGTGAGCCGAAATAAATGATATTAGCCACTATAAAAGAGTTGCTGATCATATCCACTTTGCGAATTTTCTTAGGTAGTGAAGAGATGATCTTATCAATATCTAAGGCAAGGCCACTTAAGAATATTAAGAACAAAAAGCCGGTTTGCGAAAGGAAATCGAGGTGTGGAGTATCTCCAAGTAGGTCTAAAACAGAAGGGCCGATAATTACCCCCATTATGATCTCTACAATAACCGTGGGGACTTTCGACACTTCAAACCAACTTAGAATCATGGGTACAGCCCA
>NZ_SMMD01000761.1 GCF_009711475.1 Fulvivirga aurantia | reverse complement strand
ATTTACATACTGATCTTACTGGTGGCATTACCAACACTGGATGCGTTGGCTCAATGCGCAATGTGTAGAGCTACTATCGAAAATAATGTAAGCAATGGTGAAATTGGGATCGGAGCTAGTCTGAACTTCGGAATATTATATCTCTTTGTGATGCCATATTTATTAATTGGCTTTATCGGGTACATGTGGTATAGAAACAGTAAATCAAATGAAAAAAAGCTCCAAATCAAGCGCAATTTTACACGGTAAATGCCCCAGATGTAGGAAGGGTGACATGTTTAAATACAATGCCCTTAATCTTGGCAAATTCTCAGAAATGAATAAAAAGTGTGAACATTGCGGTTTGCACTTTGAGGTGGAGCCTGGCTTTTTTATTGGAGCGATGTATATTAGCTATGCTTTTAGTGTCGCTATGTTGGTGGCAGTAGGTGTTGCCCTCACAGTTTTATTTGACCCACCCGTTTGGGTCTACCTTGTATCTGTAACATCAGTTACTATTTTACTTCTCCCATTTAGTTTTAGATATTCACGTATACTATTTCTGCATTGGTTTGGCGGCATAGATTTTGATCCTGCTAAAAGGGTTACACAATAGCCTTCGATAGTATTTTGTGTATCTGGGGTAATTACTCAATTACCAATAAACTAGTATATTTATCCTATACCATTAAAACTATTTTCATTTGCCAAACCTAAAGCGCCTCAAATACTATTTATTTATCTGCGGTCTGTCTTTGCTTGTTGTGGGCACAGGTTTGGAACTCATTTTTAAGAGTACAACTCTTGATGAAACAGAATACCTCCAAACGGTCGAAGAAAGGCTTGGAAATGAAGTAGGTTCTCTTCAGAAAGATCTCGTAGATGTGCTTGAGTATCTTGAAAGGCAAAGACAGATTGATTTTTCGCAGATACAATTAGACACTGAGTATCCTTTCTATATCTATAATAACGGACGATTAGTTTATTGGTCAGATTACAGGTATGTCCCCGACTACAGATACATTTCCGGTAATTACAGGTTGAGATTTGTTAGCACAGTTAGGAAAGATTTCCTTGCCAGGCGATGGGCAATCTCAGGTACACGTTTTGAGGTTTTTGCCTTTGTGCCTTTGTATAACAACTATAAGGTCGATAACAATTACGTCCAGTCAGGTTTTAATCGAAAAATATTCTCAGATCAAAAACTGAAAATAAATAGCCTTCAGCATGCAGAAGGCACTCCGGTTTGTGCCATATCGGATGATGACAATTGTTATTTTAAAGTTGAGTTTGCGAGCGACTACGTTCAAAATAGAGTTTACCTCAACGGTATTTTAGCTATTCTGCTCGGGTGTGGGATATTGTTAATTGCTATTTGGGCTTACCTACTGGCCAGAAGTTATGCAAAAGGTGATGTTGAAAGAGGATTTTTGACTCTTGTGACGCTACTTCTTTTGTTGAGGTCCGGGATGTTAGCCTTTAATTTCCCTGCCAGATGGATTTCTTCCAGCTTGTTCGATAGTAGATTTTTTGCTTCATCCAGTATTAATCCTTCCCTTGGAGACTTACTCCTCAATTTGACAGCAGCTTTATTCTTGTGCCTGTATTTATTTAACAACTATCACAAATTCAGTTTATCCAATAAGTTTTTAAAAGCTCAAGGTCTTAAGACACGGGTAGTTTCTGTTATACTTGCCGGATTGATGATATTGGTATTGCATATTGAGTACCTGGCATTTCAAACTATTTACCATAACTCTCAAATTACTTTCGATATCAATCAGTCAATAAACTTTGAGCTGAATAGGGTAGTAGGTTTTTTAATATTCATCATACTCTCAATTGCTATTTTCTTTGTGCACCATGTGCTTTATAAGCTCTTTGAGAAAAGAAATAAACGCAAGAGAGACTTCTTCACCAACTATGCTGTAGGAGCTGCTCTATTTGCTATAATCAACTTGATCATTGGTCAGCAGTTTTTTGAAGTTTTGGCTATAAGTGTCGGACTCACCCTGACCTTATACATTACGGCATTACCCAATTATCTTACCAAGGTCCGTTATAACACCTTTCTCTATTTCTTTACAATTATCATTGGCACTGCAATTTTAGGGGCATTTGCAGTTTTTAAGTTTGAGAAAGAGCGTGAGTTTGAAAGAAAGCAGAAATTTGCCACACAGTTTCTAATTGATAATGATAATCTTGCTGAATACCTGCTGTCTGAGCTGAATAAAAAGCTCGAAGATGACGTATTCATTCAAAGCACCATGGCAAGTCCTTTCTTGTCAAAATCAATTATAAAATCGAAAATCAGGCAGGTGCTTCTCAGTAGTTATTTTGATAAATACGATGTAAAAATTTACCTGTACAATAGCAATGGAGAGCCGTTTGATGATAAACCGGGGGCGCTTGATCCTGCTGAATTGCGAGAGTTTAATGTAGAAGAATATAAAACTGATTACGAAGGCATTTACTATATCAATAAGCTAGGAGCCGAAGTGACAAAACGATACCTAGATTTTGTTGAAATTAAGAAGCGGGGCATATCTGTAGGCTATGTTATCATTGATCTAAATTTGAAAAGGATCATACCGGAAAATGTATACCCGGAATTACTGGTGGATAATGCATTTCTTTTTCCTTATCAGGATGCCAATTATAGCTATGCGGTTTTTAATGGAGATCAAATTTTATACAACTCAGGTAGCTTCAATTATAACACCGATTTTAATAAAGAACTTTTAGAGAGCATCTCTATATATGAGACAGGTTTGTCATCGAGTGGTTATTCTCACCTGGCAGTGAGAGACCCTGATGGTCGGGTGGTCGTGATCAGTTCTAATTTGCACCCGTGGTCAGATGTAATCTCAAATTTCTCATTTTTGTTTTTGATTCAGGTTTTTACCTTATTGATACTTACGGCTTTGTATGCCCTTTATTTTAGCTTTCAAAACTCTAGCCTCAATTACAGCGCAAGGATTCAGTTGTATTTGAACATTGCTTTCTTTCTACCCTTGTTTGCAGTAAGTATCACCACTTTGAGTTTGATTAATTCTTCATTTAAGAAAGAAGTGAATGAAGATTATTACAAGAAAGCAAGAAGCATAAGTAGCAATGTGAGTGATGACCTCGATCAATATATCAACGATCTCACAATTGACAGGGAGGACCTTCCTAACAAGCTCTCGCAAGTAGCTAAGTTTTCAGGAGTAGATGTTAACCTTTTCAGTACAAGGGGTAGGTTGATTGCCACCAGTCAGCCGCTGATTTATGAGAACAATTTATTGTCTAAATACATTAACCCTGTTGCCTATACAAAAATCAAGGAGTATGGTGAAAATGCCTATATCGCTCGAGAGTCTGTAGGTACGCTAACTTACAACACCACATACTACGGTGTCAAATCTTTTGGTACGGGTGATCTTATTGGCATCTTAAGCATTCCATTCTTCCAGTCAGAATATGCGCTGGAGCAGAATCAAATCGAGGTACTTTCTAATGTCATCAATATATTCACTATTATATTCATTGTCTTTTTATTGATTTCTTATCTGGCGGCTAAATGGCTCACGTTCCCATTATCTTTCATCACCCAAAAACTTAAGAAGACCACCCTAACAGGCTTTAATGAACCACTCGTTTGGAAAGCTGAAGATGAAATAGGCCTCATGGTGGGAGAGTACAATAAGATGCTTATCAATCTGGAAGAGAGCAAGAAAGCGCTGGCACGTAGTGAGAAAGAGACGGCCTGGCGGGAAATTGCACAACAGGTGGCGCATGAGATTAAGAACCCACTTACTCCTATGAAACTGACCTTGCAGCATTTGAGTAGAAAGTTGCTAGGTCGGCCGGATGAGAAAGATCTGGAAAGGCCAATAAATACACTCTTACATGAAATCGAGACGCTAAACGATATCGCTTCTTCCTTCAGTTCTTTTGCTAAGCTGCCAATTCCTGAAAATGAGCGTTATGATATTGTGCCGGTTATCAGAAAGTCAGTGAATTTACACAGTGCCACTAAACATGTTAAAATCAATCTGGATGTGCATGATGAGCATGTTTACACTCTTGGTGATGAACAACTGATGGGTAGGATAATTTCGAATATTATTATCAATGCAGTGCAGGCCAGCGAGGAAGAAAAGACCATTGACATCACACTAAATGTAAGTGATAACAGACGTTTGCTGTTAGAGATTAAAGACGATGGACCAGGGATTGATGAGAGCATAAGAGGGAAAGTTTTTCTACCCAATTTTAGTACTAAAGAGACGGGTAGCGGTATAGGCCTGGCCATTGCCAAGCACGGTGTTGAGCATGCCGGTGGAAAGATTTGGTTTGAGACAGAAGATGGCAACGGCACCTCATTTTATATTGAGTTGCCTATGGTGGAGTAGTTATGCGAGCTTCACTGGTCATATCAGCTTTACTCTTATTATGCTTTAAAAATTTACAAGCTCAAACACCAGGTGAGAAGTGTGTTTGGATTAAGACCTATGATACCTGGGTAAAGGTAGATTCTCTTTCTGTGCTACCAGCTTCAGCGAGAATTGCAGGTGTCGATAGCAGCGAATATGCGATAGAGCATGATTTAACCAAAGGTAAAATTTTGGTGAGGTTATCACAGCCAGCTGACTCTGTGGAACTTTGCTATCAAACCCTGGGTGTTGACTTAAGTAAGCAATATTTCAATCGGAGCCTTGATGTTTATGATTCAAATGCTTACTTCAAGGATCCAGTCTCGCCAGATCCGTTATTAGCACAAAAAAATGAACTGTTTACGACAGAAGGTTTAAATAAAAGTGGTAGCATAAGCCGGGGAATAAGCTTTGGTAATAATCAGGATGTCTTTGTCAACTCCACGCTCAACCTCAATTTAGACGGTAAGCTAAGTGATGATCTTAACATTAGGGCTTCGATTACAGATCAAAACGTTCCGTTTCAACCTGAAGGAAACACACAACAGTTACAGGACTTCGACAATGTCTTTATCCAAATTTATAATGAAAAGCTATCTCTCACCGGTGGTGATGTGGTATTGCAAGACAGGTCTTCGCATTTTCTTAAATACTACAAAAATGTACAGGGTGGAGTGGGCACCCTTAATTACTCTTTAACAGGTGCAGATACTGCCTCTACTTCGATAGGTGTTTCTGTGGCTAAAGGTCGGTTTGCCTCAGTACAAATTCCCCCAAAAGAAGGACTGCTCGGCCCTTATCAGATACCAGGCCCGGACGGAGAGCGATTCGTCATTGTATTGGCCAATTCTGAACGTGTTTTCCTGGACGGACAGCAGCTCGAACGTGGGTTCAATAATGATTATATTATCGATTATAACACAGCTCAACTCACTTTCACCAACAAGGTTCTGATTACTCAGTTTTCGCGGATCAGGGTAGATTATGAGTTTTCTGACCAGGATTATAACCGAACGATCCTGACGGGTAAACACACACATCAGGTGGGTAAATTTAATTTTGGCGTAAGCGCTTACAGTGAAAAAGACAATAGAAATAGACCATTATTGGTTGAGTTGAGTGATGCAGACAAGCGGCTATTGAGTGAAGTGGGGGATAGCCTAAACCTCGCTATTAAAAGCGGAGCCGATAGTGTTGGTTTTAGCGTAGAGCAAGTGCTTTATAGGAGTGTGGATACTGTATCATCGGGTGAAACCTTTACTATTTTTGAATATTCGACAGATCCTGAGGAAGCAGTTTATCGGGTGACATTTTCTGATGTCGGGATTGGGAATGGTAATTACGAACAAGCCATGACAACCGCTAATGGCAGGGTTTACCAGTGGGTAGCCCCTGTCGGGGGTGAGCCGCAAGGTAACTATGAACCGGTAATAGATATACCTGTACCAGACAAAAAACAGATGGTGACACTCATGGGCAGCTATCAATTGAATAAACATGAAACTGTTACGACAGAAATGGCTTTTACAGATCAGGATGTAAACCTTTTCTCACCAATAAACGATGAAGATGACAACGGATACGCCATGAAAGTTGGGTTGTTGAGCGAGGGTCGGAAGGTTTCATTTATGCCAAAATATACATACAGCGCTTTTATCGATTATGAATATGATGATGAGCGTTTTAGACCGATTGATCGATTTAGATATATAGAATATGATCGTGATTGGAGCTACAACCCACAGCCGGATGATCAGTTGGTTTCTGATAATATCTTCAATGTTGGTTTTAATATGCAAAAGGATGCTTCAAATAATGTAGGTTATACTTTTAGCAGGCGTTATCGAGAGAATCAGGTAGAGGGTTACCAGCACGATTTAAAGCTAAACCAACAGTTATACAACTTTAAAGTAAGTGCAAATGCTTTCTATCTGGAAAATGACTTGACCAACTCTCGGGCAACATGGAGTCGCTTATTTACCGATGTGTCTTATCAGAATAAATACCTGGTGCCAGGCTATCAATACAATGTTGACCAGAATCGAGTAGAAAACAAGCTTAGTGATTCGATAACAAATTCAGCTATGTTTTTTAATGAGCATGTTTACTATCTCAAAAACGCCCCACAATCGGATTGGGAGTTTTTGCTAAGTCATTCTCAACGTATCGATCAAATGCCTGTAGCTGGTGATTTACAAGATTTTACAGATGCTAACACCACAAGACTGAATCTTGGTAAGGATATAGGAAACGATCGCTTAGATGTAGTATTTACTTATCGAAATGTAGATCAGGTAGCTGTAGATGAACAGGAAGAGGTGATTTCCGGTAGGGTAGACTGGCGGGCACTGATGTTTGATAATCTGGTGAGGTCTGATCTAACTTATGCTATTTCCAATAGTCAGGAGCTGAAGAGAGAGTTTGTATTTATAAAAGTACCGGCAGGAGAAGGTACCCATACCTGGCGAGACCTGAATGAAGATGGGGTTCAGGATCTGAATGAATTTTTTGAGGCGATTAATCCTGATGAGCGTAACTATGCTAAAATTTTTGTGCCTACCAATGAGTTTGTAACCGCTTTTCAAACACTGTTTATCTATAATATAAACATTCAAACACCCAGAGCATGGAGAACGGCTGAGGGCTTAAAACGATTTCTAAGTAAGTTCTCAAATAACACAAGCTGGTCTGCAGATACAAAAACTACTGATGACGACCTTGACACCCGATTACTTTCATTTGCTCAGAATGTAGATAGAGCAAATCTCATTAGCGAAAGAAACACCCTGAGATCTACCTTATTTTTTAATCGAGCCAACCCAAAGTATGGTCTGGAGCTTTCTTTCTTCGATGCAGAGCGAAAGCAGCTTCTGGTTAATGGGTTTGAATCTACTTTTAATACAAGCTATGATGTAAACGTCAGGTATAATTTGTCAAAAGAGCTGACGCTCAAGCTGAGAACGGTAACCGGCAATAAAGAGTCAGCTTCTGATTTTTTAGAGGGAAGAAATTATTTGATAGATAGTGATCAAATAAACCCTGAGATTGCTTGGCAACCACAAGGCTATATGCG
>NZ_SMMD01000589.1 GCF_009711475.1 Fulvivirga aurantia | reverse complement strand
GATACTTATCAATCAACTTTTTTGCCAAAGAGATTAAAACAATCGATTAGAGAATTTAGAATTTAAAATTTATAAATCATGGGAAATAAATCAGAGAATAAAGTAGCAATAATAACCGGAGCAACCGGAGGAATTGGATTTGAGGTTGCAAAGAGATTAGGAAAAGATGGATTTACCTTAGTATTAAATGGTATAGAAGATGAAAAGGGAGCCCAAAGAGTAGAGGAGCTTTCTAAAGAAGGAATTACGGCTGAATACCATGGCTTTGATGTAACTAAGGAGGATGAAGTATCTTCTAATATTAAAGCCATTGGTGAAAAGTATGGTAGGATAGATGTTTTGGTTAACAATGCAGGAGGATTAGGCGGTAGATCGAGGTTTGAAGAAATGACTACGGAGTTTTACAGAAATGTTATGGCCCTTAACCTTGATTCTGTATTCTTCGCTTCAAGAGCGGCTATTCCTTTTCTTAAAAAAGGTGAAAATCCGACCATAATAAACTATACCTCAAATGCAGGCTGGAATGCCGGTGGGCCGGGTGCCGGAATTTATGGTACCTCAAAAGCTGGGGTGCATGCTATTACAAGGGCTTTAGCAAAAGATTTGGCTGAATATGGGATCAGAGTTAATGCTGTCTCACCAGGAACGATAGATACCCCTTTTCATGCGCAAATAAAATCTACCAAGCCTGAAGTATTCGCCTCATGGAAGAATAATATTTTATTGGGACGATTGGGGCAGCCCGAAGAAGTGGCCTCAGTAGTGTCTTTTCTTGCTAGTAAAGATGCTTCCTTTATTACTGCAGAGACCATACAAATAGGTGGTGGTCAGGCATTGGGTATATAATATTTGCAAATGCTCGATCGAAAAAAACAAGGTAAAATGAAAGTACTCAGTATAGGCGAACTCCTCATGCGTATGACAGTGCCGGATAATAAACGCTTCACACAAGCTGAGCAATTTGCTATGCATGTGGGCGGTTCGGAGGCCAACGTAGCAATTGCACTATCTCAGCTGGGTTGGGGTGCTCGCATGCTTAGTGCATTACCTGACAATGACTTAGGCAATCATATTTGCAATGTACTCAGACATTTTGGAGTTGATACCTCTGAGGTAGCACGCATTGGCAGTCGTATAGGACTTTATTTTCTAGAAGAAGGAGATGCGATAAGAAGTAGCAGAATAATCTATGATCGGGCGCACTCGAGCATAAATGACTTTGAGGTATCTGCTGTTGATTGGGATAAAGCTTTGGAAGGTGTCACACATGTACATTGGTCAGCCATTACTCCAGCATTATCAAAAAATGCAGCAGAACTATGTCAATATGCTGTAGATAAGGCTAATGATAAGGGAATCACCGTTTCATGTGATCTACATTATCGTAAAAATCTATGGGCTTATGGTAAAGAACCAAGAGATGTTATTCCTCAATTGTTAGAAAAATCTTCAATAGTGCTGGGAGACCCTTCAACCATTCAGGCTTTGACAGGCCTACAAATGAATTCAAAAGAGTTAGAAACCATAGAAAATGCACAACAACTGGCTGATGATTATAGAACACTAATGGCCCATTTTCCGAAAATGGAATGCGTTTCTATGTTATTGAGAACCATTCACAATGCAAATCATCATGACCTCAAATCTGTCATGGTCACAAAGGGTGATGTCTATAATACTAAGTCAATTGAGTTGCACAATATTATCGATCGGATAGGAGGAGGAGATGCGTACATGGCGGGTCTTTTATATGGGTTAAGTCATTATGAAAATAAGCTGCAGGGATTGGAATTTGCCCTGACGCTTTCAGCCTTAAAACACACAATAAGAGGGGATTACTTTACGGGTAAACTGGAAGAAGTAGAACAGGTAATGAATACAGCTCAATTAGGAAAAATTATTAGATAATAATGGCAAGATTTTCAAGAATACATGTTTTTAACGTGATGGAGCATACCGGAATGGTGCCACTGTTTTATCACAAGGAGTTAGAAGTCGCAAAGGAAGTTTTACTTGCTTGTTACAAGGGCGGAGCCAGAGTTTTGGAGTTCACCAACCGCGGAGACTATGCACTCGAGATTTTTCGTGAGCTAAATAAATTTGCTGAAGAGGCTATGCCGCAAATGATCCTAGGAGTTGGTTCCATAACTGATGCTGGTGCTGCATCTCACTATATGCAACTTGGCGCTAATTTTATTGTGACCCCCGTGCTTCGTGAAGATATTGCCATAGCCTGCAATCGAAGAAAAGTGCTTTGGTCACCAGGTTGCGGGTCATTATCAGAAATTGCCAGAGCAGAAGAAATGGGTTGTGAATTAGTGAAATTATTCCCAGGGGGCACTTATGGCCCTGGTTTCGTGAGCGGAATAAAAGGTCCACAACCTTGGACCTCTGTTATGCCAACGGGTGGTGTTTCCCCAACAGAAGAGAATTTAAAAGGGTGGTTTGCAGCCGGAGTTACTTGTGTAGGTATGGGATCAAAGTTAATTACAAAGGAAATTTTGGAGCGTCATGATTATGACGGCCTTGAAAGCAAGGTGAGAGAATGTCTGAGCCTTATCAAAGAAATACGCAAATAAGCTAATGGTTACTATGCAAACAGGAATTAAACACATCCTTTATATCATAACTGTATTCATATTTTTTATTGGTTGCCAGCAAACCCAATCCGTTGAAACCGTTAGAGTATCAAATGCGGATGAATTAAACAAAGCGATTGCAAATGCCCAGCCCGGAACAGTTATCGAAATGGCCAATGGTGAATGGAACGATTTACGTATCAGATTTACAAGTCAAGGAACAGAAAATCAATCCATTACACTAAAAGCCGAAACCCCAGGTGAAGTAATTATTCAGGGTAAATCAGATTTGAAAATAGGAGGAGAATATCTGGTTGTAGAAGGTTTATTTTTTACAAACGGTGCATCACCATCCGAGTCTGTCATTGAGTTTGCAATTGATGATGTTGTAGCCAACAATTGCAGAGTTACGCATTGTGTGATCAAGGATTACAATAAAGCACAGCGAAATCTCCAGGACCTTTGGGTTCGCTTTAAAGGACGCAACAATCAATTAGATCATTGTTATCTGGCTGGTAAATCGAATCGAGGCCCTACTATTAGAGTAGATTTGGCAGGAAATGAGAGTATTAAAAACTATCACCAAATTACCAACAACCATTTCGGAGCTAGACCGCCTAAAGGAGGGCCAAGTGCTGAGACTATACAAATCGGTACAAGTAGCACTTCTATGGCCCCGAGTTACACTATGGTCGCCAATAACTTGTTTGAAAGATGCAATGGAGAGGTTGAAGTTATTTCGAGCAAATCCAACTTTAATGAATTCAGAAATAATGTGTTTTATAAAAGTGAAGGCTCACTGGTGACACGCCATGGCAATTACTGTGTAATTGACGGTAATTATTTTATCGGTGATGAAGAAAACGATCAGATTGGTGGCATAAGATTGATTGGTACCGGGCACTGGGTAACTAACAATTACTTCTATAATCTAAAAGGCCAGGTTTTTAGAAGTCCATTGGCTGTAATGAATGGCATTCCAAAATCACCGCTCAACCGCTACATTCAGGTAACCGATGTGGTTGTCGCTTATAATTCATGGGTCAATTGTATTTCGCCCTGGCAGTTTGGTGTAGGATCTAATGTAGATCAGAAAGATGTGCTTCCTGCCTCTGAGATTAGATCAGAAGCGCCAATTCGTACACTGGTGGCTAATAATGTGATACACAATGCAGCAGGAGATACCGATCCAATAGTGCAACATGACACCATGGATGGTATTGATTTCAAAAGCAATGCGATTAACAATCAAGGAATGGAATTTAAGGGCGTAGAGGGCTTAAAAACCATGGATTTCTCGATGAAAAAATCAGGAGAATATTTGTGGGTACCATCTAATAATATTACTGAAGTTGAAGTTTTCAATGGTTTTGAGTTTGATCAAATCGCAGAAGATTTAGTTGGGAATTCCCGAAGGGAGAATAATACTATAGGTGCTATTTTACCAACTCTTGAAACAGCACCCAACATCTTAGATGCATCTAAATATGGTCCGGGTTGGTTTGACGCCAAACCGGTTGAAACTGAAGCCAAAATACATTCTGTGAGCTCTTCTGAGGAATTGGTAAAAGTAATATCAGCCGCCAAATCTGGCGATGTCATAGAGTTAACTTCAGGTGAGTATGCTTTGAATAGATCATTAAAGATTGATAAAAAGCTAACTATCGCCTCAGCAGACGCTACCAGCAGGTCAACCATTTTATATGCCGGGCCTGCAGAAACGCCTGTTTTTGAAATGAACCCCAAGGGGGCTCTTACATT
>NZ_SMMD01000776.1 GCF_009711475.1 Fulvivirga aurantia | reverse complement strand
TATATGAAGTTATGGCAAATCAACAGCTAAAGCAAACGACATGTTTAAAAGCACTTTGTATTGATCAACCTGGCGCTTCTAATCTACATTGCGTTAACAATTGTTAATTGCTCAATGTCACATACCTTTGCAGCATGATTGCAATCAATGACTTATCTTATTTTATTGGCGGCCGTGCTTTGTACGAAGACGCTTCTCTCCATATCAAACCAAAAGACAAAATTGGTCTTATTGGCCTCAACGGTACTGGTAAATCCACTTTACTGCGCCTCATCAATGGCGAATACCAGGCCGACAAAGGTGAGATAAGTAAAAGCAAAGAGTGTAGCATTGGTTTTCTCAACCAGGACCTACTCTCCTACCAAACTGATGATAGCATTTTATCGGTGGCTATGGAAGCTTTCGCGGAAGCGGTAGAAACCCAAAGGGCCATAGATAAGATTTTGAAACAACTCGAAACAGAGTACACCGATAAACTTGTAGAAAAGCTGACCAAGCTTCAGGAAAAGTTTGAGCGACTTGAAGGATACTCTATGCAGGCCAAGGCTGAGGAAATATTGGAGGGTATCGGATTTAAAACAGAAGACCTGCAAAGACCACTACGCGAGTTTTCTGGTGGGTGGAGGATGCGTGTGATGCTCGCAAAGCTTCTATTGGAGCAGCCCTCGCTCCTCATGCTCGATGAGCCTACCAACCACCTTGACTTACCGTCTATTGAGTGGGTAGAAAATTACCTGCGAAATTATGAAGGGGCTGTTATCGTTGTTTCTCACGATAGAGAATTTCTAAACAACACCATTACGAGTATTGTAGAAGTCGCCAATAGAAACCTTACAGCCTATGAGGGCAACTATGATTTCTACCTGCAGGAAAAAGAACTGCGTTCAGAAATACAGCAAAACGCCTATGAAAATCAGCAGCAGAAGATAAAGCAAACAGAGCAGTTCATCAACCGATTTAGAGCCAAAGCCACCAAGGCACGTCAGGTGCAATCGAGGGTAAAAGCTTTAGAAAAAATGGATAAGGTTGACGAGGTAGTCGATGAAAACGCGGTAGTTGATTTTAATTTTAGCTTTAAACAAAAGTCTGGACGACATGTAATCAGGCTGGAAAATGTAAGTAAGGCTTATGGAGATCTCACTATCTTAAAAAATACCACCGCTCACATAGAGCGTGGCGACAAAATAGCCCTCATCGGTGCCAATGGTAAAGGTAAATCTACTTTGCTACGAATAATTGCCGGAACTGAGTCAATTGAAGGTCAGAGAGAAGAAGGCTATAATGTCTATCAAGGCTTTTATGCACAGCACCAGTTAGAAGATCTACATGTAGATAATGAAATACTTGAGGAGCTTAAGCAAGAAGGAACAGGAAAGTCTGAATTACAACTTAGACAAATATTGGGCTCTTTTCTCTTTACAGGCGATGATGTTTTCAAACGAATCAAAGTACTGTCAGGTGGGGAAAAGTCTCGTGTAGCGCTTGCAAAGACCCTAATAGGTGAAGCAAATTTCTTATTATTGGATGAGCCTACCAACCACCTTGATTTTCAATCGGAAAATATACTTATACAGGCGATGCAGCAATATAAGGGAACGTTCATCACTGTTTCTCACAACAGGCACTTTGTATCTAATGTGGCAAACAAAATCTGGTATATAGAAGACAATGAGATAAAAGAATACCCAGGCACATACCAGGAGTACGTTTATTGGCGAAACAAACAGCAGCCGAAGCAACCAGAAAAACCCAAAGAAGAGGTAAAAGAGAAAAAAGAAAAACCTAAGCAACAAAAGCCAAGAACATCTGATACTGAGAAACAGATAAAGAAATATAAGCAGGAAATTAATACGCTTGAGAAGAGTATTGAAAAGCTCGAAGAAGAGACCCAGACCCTCGAAGAGCGAATGGCAGACCCTACAGTTTTTGGCAACCCTGATAAACTTATGGAAGCCAACAAGGCCTATGAAAAGGCAAAGGCAGAACTTGAAGAGCTAAATGAACAGTGGGAAGAAAAGGCACTAGCGCTTGACGAGCTTGAAAATTAATTTCAGGCTCTAAGGTGTATTTGACTTAGAAATTAAGCACGCATTTCAAATAAACACAGATAACGTCATCACCAATGTGAGTACGCCAGCTACTATTAGATATCGCTGCTTTAATCTTTTAATTTGTAATTGGTAGGCTTTCATAATTTTTCTTTTATAAATACCATTTACTGGGTAAAGGTAACACTTAGATTGAAAAAAATATAATTGGTTTAAAATCAATTGTTTGGCTAACAATCAAACTCCCTGCCAAAATTGACATCAAACACTACTTAATGGTCAGCTTGAATCGGTAGATGACTCAACAATTTGATATTAGTGAGGTCTGAGTAATCGTATTGATATAGACCATCTTCGCCTATCATCATAGCAACATGATCAAAAGGAATCACATCAAAAGATTCTATACCTTTATAATGCGCCACCAGGTTTGCATCTATTTTACTTACATCTGATACATTATAAATTTTTAGACCATCATTGCCATCACATATAAAAAGAGCGTCAGCATCTTTACCTAAACCATGCGGATTAGTCATCTGATAAACATGCTCGATCTGTGGATTTTCCAGATTGCTTATATTAATAATTTCAAGCTGATTGGTAAATCCAGCACAGTCATTTCCAGACCTTAAAGTGACATAGGCATAGTCTCCATCTACCACTACCGGATCGCAACTATTTACATGTGTATATGTCGATATTTTAGTGGGCTGATCAGGGGTGCTAATATCCAAAATATGCATACCATTTTGAGCTCCCACAAACAAATTATTTTTATATGGAAAAAGGGTCTCAATACCCCAATCTATGAAGAGCTTTTCGTTGATATTATCAGGCCCTAAATTTTGTAGATTTATCGATAATAAATCTGCGCCATCTATCATAAAAAGATGGTCGTTGCTTAAGGCAAATCTTGACATAGATCCGGCCATACCTGGGTTGGTTGGAGACACCGCCTGAGCAGTACTAAATGCCGCAGAATTTTGAAGAGCTATACCGTCTTCATACCAACTGCCCCAGGGATGACTTACCGCTTCACCACAATCGACCCAAGCCGTTTCTCCTAAGGTTTCTTCTTGCCAGTCTGTAACAATTCCTAACTCAGGTTCAGCATAAAATCCATATGAATTATATCCGGAAAACACTCCTTCGAGCCTGTCTACTTCAATTGCACTGTTAATATTAGAAATATCAATTACTACTAAATCTATATAACTATCCGAATACAGTAGATTTCCCTTAACAACAAGGTCAAATGATCCGGGAATCTTGATGAAGGCTAAATTTTTTGGGTGACTGGGGTCAGAATTATCTATGACATGGACTCCCTCGTTTGGTGAGTTGATGAACAAATAATTGTCTTTAAAAAAAATCTTACCGTGTGATCGAAGTGGTATGGCTGGCGTAAGTTTCACACTACTTCTTAGCTCATCGTATGAAGTATAAACCGGCTCGAAATAACTGTATGTCTGACCGACCTTACAGTCTTCTTCGCAGCTCATCAAGACTAAAGAAAAGCTGAAGATTAAAGACAAAAATAAGTAGACTTTAAAGCTCGAAAAGGGGACTTGAGGTTGTTTGATTTTAAGGACTTTCATGATAATCACTGTTTTAATTGATGTGGTTATTTTAAAGACCCGCGATATCTGTTAAAGGTTGGAATTGACAAAATGGCAGGAAAATAAAATCGCTAATTTAATTCAAGTCAAATATTAACTTAAACCATATATCTAATTTTATACCTGTATATTATATAACTTTAGGTAAAGTAAATTATAATACATTTTTTGCTTAGTCTATTAAGTACCCTAGTCGGAAACCTAATGTAAAAACTAACGGTTTACTCTCACCAGAAGCATCAGAATCTTTAATAGAATTGAATGATTTCATCACCTGAGGTGTAAGTGACAGGTAGTAATTTTCATCAAACGCGTAGGAAAATTCAGAGCTCAAGACACCACTCAATATGTAGGTATTATAAGGAGAATTTTCTCCTGTCTTTATCGATCTACTTTTGAGATCACCTGAGGTATCCTCTACTCTATTTAGCAGCAAAATTTCATTTGATATACCGCCCTTCAAAACAACATCAAACTGTCGGTCTACCAGAAAAAATCCAGCTTGAATTGGCACCGCCACTGAGTGATAATTATTCTTCAACTCGTAAGTATTGGTCAGCTCAAGTCGGTCTTCCTGGGCTAGCGACTCTATGTCATTCACAGCTTCACCTCGTAAATTATTAGCTACTTTTAAATTGGACTCTACAAAGGTAGATCTTCCTACATAGTTAAGACCACCTTCTAAAATCCAACGCTTACTCAACTGCTTACCTACAGTGACTCCGGCTGTCATCACTCCTCCGGAAGACTCATCACTAAGTCTTACTTGGGAAGCCTCTACACTCCCACCCTGCACATCAAAACTTGCAAGACCAGCCGCATTATCCTGCCCACTTGATGAGGGGAAATTTTGTCCATAAGCTACGCCTAATCCCACCCACATTTTGTCAAAAGATTTTTGATTTGCAAACAGATATTCCAACCTAGGAACAAGTTGTAATTCCCTACTTAGAAGTGCTCCATCCTCACCCAAAATCACACCCTTTCTATCAACTTTCTCGGGTTGTGTTTTTGTCAAAATTGAAGTAGTATTTTCTCCATTCGAAACAGCGAAAAAAGGGTCAGATTTATCACCTAATCCAGAGCTGTTTTTCGACTCAAAATCAACACCGTTTTGGGCAAGCTCTTTTCTCATATTATTACCAGAATTTCCATTGATTTTTGACCTACTTTCATAGTCATTTTTATCAGACAAGTTATGTTCAGACCTAGCACCTACACCTTGATCATTCGCCAAGAATTGACTCGAACCTTGCTCCTTATTTAACTCATTTTTCTCCTGCCCGATTGACAATGTTTCCTGTACAGATGATTCATTCCTTTTGTTAGTATCATTATCAACTACAGCACTGTTGGTTATGTACTGATTGACGCTACCAAAATTGTAATCATATAAATACACACCCCCTATGATTGCAGCAAAAGCAACTGAAGCCGCAGCCATTAGCTTAAAAAACAGTATTCTCTTTTTGAAACCAGAATTCTCATTTTTGGCCACTCCCAGTGCTACCTTATCCCATAATTGAGCATCAGGAGCTCTTTCAGCTGAAGCAAAAGCTTCCTGAAACGAGTTTTCGAAGTTAGATCTATCTTGCTCTTTCATAAGCTTTTCTGTCTTCTCTCAAAATTTTCTCTTTTAAAAGTGATTTAGCCCTGGCATATTGAGACTTTGAGGTCCCTTCACTTATATTTAGCTTATTGGCTATTTCTTTATGAGAATAGCCCTCAATGGCGTACATATTGAATATTATTTGACAGCCCGATGGAAGCTGCTGTATCATCTGAAGTAAATCCTCCCAACTATGATCACTCAGTTTAAAGCTTTCGTCTGGTTCATTAAGCGTTTGCACATCAACCATAGGAAATAAGTATAATTTGCTTCTCTGATGATTGAGGGCTGTATTTACTACAATTCGCTTAATCCAGTAATAAAGGCTACTATCTCCTTTAAATCCTTTTATGTGATTAAAAACCTTTATGAAGGCTTCCTGTAAGATGTCCTCAGCCTCTTGTTGAGATTTTGAGTAACGCAATGCCACCACCATCATTTTAGGCACAAAATGATGATACAGCTCTTTTTGAGCTTCGGAATTGCTTTTCTTACAGCCTTCAATAAGGGCTTTTTCCTGATCCATTTATACTATAGTGTACGGGATTGTGTTATAAAGACACAGCGTAAATCAAATAGGTTGGAATGCCTATCTTAGTGTTTTATAATACATAATATACGAAGCATTTTTTATGAAGTTAATTTCATTCTTAATACTATTCTCAAGCCTTTTCACCACTGTTTCTTCTATTGAATCCGGCAAGAAGTTATTATACAAAGACGCAACTTATGAAGATGAGATCCGCACGGTGCAGCTTTACCCTATCACAGGCAATAACGCCTCTATGCTACAACCTGCAGTGGCTCAAATAGGAAGAATGAACCTTGTGTTGGAGTTTGATGACCTGGTACAAGACCCTGAAGATTATCGCGTAAAAATAATTCACTGCAACCAGGACTGGACCAAATCACGATTAAGCAGCATCGATTATTTATACGATTTTAATGAATTTAACATCAACAACGACCAGGCATCGGCAGATACCAAGGTCTCCTATATACACTACAACTTTCGTTTACCACAAGTAAAATTGCCCGGAAATTATTTATTGGTCGCTTACCGCGGCACCAACGAAAATGACATTATTTTATCTAAAAGATTCATGGTATATTCTAATCAGGTATCTATAGAATTGACCAGTACGCTTAACGGATTGACCTCATCTAACAGGTCTCAACAGCAGCTTGACTTTAAAATAAATTACAAAAATTACGAGCTCATTAACCCTCTGGAGAATGTCAATGTCACCATAAGAAAAAATGAGCGCTGGGACAATGCCATAAATAACCTTAAGCCAAGTTTTGTCAGAGATGGCCTATTTGAGCTGGAATATCGCTTTTTTAATTTTGAAAACAGCTTTGCTGCAGGCAATGAGTATCGTTTCTTCGATATGCGATCATTACGTAACCCTGGCCAGGGAGTTTACACAGTCGACTGGAATACTTATCCCATCACGGTAAAGTTAATGAGTGACCTTCCCAGGATCTATCAGGCTTACTCCCATTTAGAGGATATAAATGGCGACTTTTATATTACAAATCTCGATGCCGGGGGTGGCTCAATATACTCCGATTACGTAAACACTCAGTTTAATCTAAAAACTGATAAACCCATAGCTGGTGAGGTTTATGTTGTAGGCAAAATGAATAACTGGGAGCAAAACACTGAAAGCCGCATGCAATACAACCCACAGGTGGGCTCATACAGCACTGACATGATCCTTAAACAAGGCTGGTATAATTATAAATATGAGGTAAAAAACGATACACTAGACGTCAATTATCTTGAAGGCAATCATTTTCAAGCCGAAAACAATTATGAGATTTTCGTTTATTATCGCCCATTAAACATGCGCGCTGACTTACTTATTGCTTATGGATACTACGAGATGAACCCTACTCCGTAATTTCAAAGATTAAACTTTGGCGTAATTAAACTCATACTTCAAAACCCGGTTATTCGGGTTCGTATTGGCCAGATCGAGCATACCAAAACCTTTGTGCGTAAAATGACCGAGGCCACAGTGAAAAACAAACTCCTGCACCTCTTTAGCCGCATAAAGGGTAAATGGAAATGTATAACCCCTTACCTCATATTTTACATCCTGATCATAAACAGGGTAAATTCTGGCAAATTTCTTTTGTGCGGCTGTGAGTCTGGCTATATAATCTTTGTCCGGTACCAGCTGAAATTTATAAAAATCAGCAACTTGCTCTGGTGTATATAGATTAGACTCTTGCATGCGTGAAATGGTAGATTCATACAGCAAGTCTGAAAATGAATCCGTTTCAGGAGGTACAAATCGCTTGGCTGAACTGTCGTTGAATGAGGCCGGCAATAGTACTAAAGGAGATATGCAGATAAATTTATCGTTCTCCTTGTGCGGCATTGGCTCCTCGAGCTCCACAGATTCCGGCTCCAAAGAAACTCCACCGATGTCCACGTGGTTTAACTCAAAAAGATTTACCAAAAAGTAGTCTATAAATTCTTTGCTTGGGCTTGAAAATACAAGTGTTACCTTTGCAGAATAGAAATGAAGGCCTTTTCTACTTATTTTTGTTTGGCCTTTTAACCCTGAAAAGTTGAAGAATGAGTACCCAATATATTTGCTTTCTCCACCTTTTACCAATACACCCTTAATGACTTGCGCCAACAGGTATTGGTGATGAAAAGGGACATGCCCCCCTCTATTCCTTAGGAGAAATATTATTCGGACTCTCAACTTAAAAAAATTACCTACTAAAAAATAAGG
>NZ_SMMD01000309.1 GCF_009711475.1 Fulvivirga aurantia | reverse complement strand
ATTCTTTAATAGTTGTTCTATAAGCTCAAACTATTAAAATAGAACGCTCCTACGGAGCTAGCGCATAAGATTTTCATTTATCTATTACAGAGCGCTCCTCCGGAGCTACTATTGCCCCGGAGGGGCTTTCTGTAAATAGTTAGATATCAATTTTACAGTAGCACTGTAGGTGCGATCTATATTTTATACACAAAACGAATACCGTTTTTTTGAATAAAAGCTGAAAATTGGCTCCTATTGGCCTAAACTGACTTCACAGTTCTACTACTCCTACGCAAACATACACAATTTGTTCGGTAGCGGACGATCACGTCCAGCAATGAACGCTAGCGGACTATCAAATAACGCTATAACCCTATAAGAGCCTATTAAATCGATTGGCACACTTGTTGGCATCTAGCAACCGAACTTTAAAACTATCTCCTGAATGGATCGAAAGATTAAAAAAAAGAAGTGGACATTTAAGCGCATAGCAACTATAGGCGGTGCAACATTACTTGTCGTATTCATAGCCTACCAGTTTCTATTTGCTGATAGAAGGTCTAAGCTCAACGTAGAAAAAGAAAAGATCACTATTGCTACTGTAAATAATGGTGTTTTTGAAGAGTTTATACCTCAGACTGGTACCGTGGAGCCAAGTGTAACCTTTTACCTGGATGCCATTGAGGGAGGTACAATTAAAAAAGTGCATAAAGAAAGCGGGGCAATGCTGAGTAAAGGAGACGTGATACTCGAGCTTTCTAACTTAAACCGCGAGCTAAGTGTATTGAGCCAGGAGGCAAGTCTAAATGAAAGTATCAACCGATTAAGACAAACAAGATTGCAGCTTGAGCAAAACGATCTTAATCAACAACAAACACTTGCCTTGATTGAAAATCAGCTTGAAATACTTGAGCCACAGTATAATCGCCAGAAAGTACTTTTTGAGAAAGAGCTTATCTCCAAACAAGAGTTTGAGCAGACCAAAGCTAATTACGAATACAACCTTAAGCGAAAAGAAATAACTTACAAAAGCTATAAAAATGACTCTATTTCTCGCGTGAGACAGCTCAGACAGCTAAATCAATCTGAAAGACGCATGATGGAAAGTCTAAACGGAGTCGGGCAGATACTTGATAACCTTACCATTAAATCACCAATTGATGGGCAGCTTACCGCTCCTCAGTTATTTGAAGGTGAGGCTGTAAATACAGGCCAGAGACTAGGTCAGGTAGACAAGGTGGGGGTATATAAAGTATCAGTATTGATTGATGAGCTTTATTTACCACGTATCTCTGAAGGCTTAAAAGCGACCACCCGATTTGATAATAAAGAGTATGAGTTAGTGATCACATACATCTATCCAAACATCAACAATGGTAGGTTTGAAGTCGATATGCAGTTTGTTGGAGAAACTCCGGAAGGTATTAAAAGAGGTCAGTCACTGAGATTACGTATTCAATTAGGGCAGTCGTCAGAAGAGTTGCTATTGCCTGTAGGAGGCTTTTACAAAGATACCGGAGGAAACTGGGTGTTTGTAGTAACAGAAGGCGGGGCCAAAGCTGAGAAAAGAGAGGTAAGATTAGGAAGAAAGAATACAGAGCATTTTGAGGTACTCGAAGGTCTGGAGCCGGGTGATCGGGTGATCACTTCGTCTTACGACAATTTTGGCGACAACGAAGTGCTTGTTTTAAA
>NZ_SMMD01000248.1 GCF_009711475.1 Fulvivirga aurantia | reverse complement strand
GGGTATAAGTACTAAAAAGGTAAGTAAATTATTGGTGGCTAATCGTGGAGAGATAGCCATTAGAATATTGCGAGCGGCTAGTGAGCTCAAAATCAGAACAGTAGCTGTTTATACATTCGAAGATAGATATTCGCTGCACAGATATAAGGCCGATGAAGCCTACCAAATAGGAGAGGATCACGACCCTCTCAAGCCATATTTGGATATAGAGGAAATAATTGCTGTAGCTAAAAGAAATGGTGCTGAGGCAATCCATCCGGGATATGGTTTTTTATCAGAAAATGTAAAGCTTGCCCGTAGATGTAGAGAAGAAGGACTTGTATTTGTTGGGCCACAGCCCGAGGTAATGGAAAAGTTGGGTGACAAGGTAGAGGCAAAGAAAATTGCTATTGCAGCCAAAGTACCCATCATTGAAGATAGTCAGAAAAAGCTGACTACTGTTGATATCGCTTTAAGCGAAGCGGCAAGAATAAGTTACCCGATTATGGTAAAGGCTGCTGCCGGTGGTGGTGGTCGTGGTATGCGTGTTGTGCGCAACGACAAAGAACTAGAGAAAGCCTACCAGGAAGCAAAAAGTGAGGCTGCTAATGCTTTTGGTGATGACACCATTTTCCTGGAAAAATATATAGAAAACCCAAAGCACATCGAGGTGCAAATAATGGGTGATAATTATGGCAACCTCGTTCATCTATTTGAACGCGATTGTTCAGTACAGCGTAGATTTCAAAAAGTAGTAGAGGTTGCCCCATGTTCTACCATAGCACAGTCTACAAAAGATAAACTTTACGAGTATGCGTTGGCCATCACAAAGCATGTAGACTACAATAACGTAGGTACGGTTGAGTTTTTGGTGGATAAGGAAGAAAACATCTACTTTATTGAGGTAAACCCGCGTGTACAGGTTGAGCACACCATTACTGAAGAAGTAACGGGTATAGATATCGTGAGGTCACAGATCTTGATTGCTCAAGGTTTCAAACTTTCAGATCCACAGATATTTATTAAGAGTCAGGAAGATGTGAAATGTAATGGACACGCCATTCAGTGTAGGATTACCACTGAAGACCCTGTAAATAGCTTTAAACCAGATTATGGTACCATCATAGCTTACAGAAGTGCCAGTGGTTTTGGTATACGCCTCGATGCAGGAAACTGCTATGCAGGGGTCACAATTTCGCCATTCTTCGATTCTCTACTTGTAAAAGTTTCGGCCTGGGGCAGAACCTTAAAAGGAGCTTCAGAGAGACTGGATCGAGCGTTGAGCGAGTTTAGGATCAGAGGGGTAAAGACCAATATTT
>NZ_SMMD01000165.1 GCF_009711475.1 Fulvivirga aurantia | reverse complement strand
TTAATTCACCCAACAGCCATAATCATGAATAAGAAGAATGTGAGCGTTGGTTATGGTAGTATAATTTCCGCAGGGTGTGTCCTCACAACTGATATAAATATAGGCGATAATGTACTTGTTAATTTAAACACTACCATAGGACATGACTGCCATATTGCACGTATGAGCTCAATTATGTGCGGGGTAAACATCGCAGGCGGGGTCCAAATGGGTGAGGGCTGTTTTGTTGGTTCTGGTGCAAACATTCTTAATCAGATCAAATTAGAAGAAAATGTGAAGATAGGGGCTGGCGCTGTTGTAACCACTGATGTCCCTGCAGGCAAAACTGCCAAAGGAGTACCGGCAAATTGGCTATGAGAATTATAAAAGAGTTTAGAACAGCATTTTTATTTATTGGTAAATTCATCGGGTTATACATTGTCCTTAATTTAATCTACGGATTATATATTACCCATTACCACCCTCAGCCAGATCCTGTTACTGAAATAGTTACCATACAAACACATCAATTACTAAATTTTATAGGAAACGAAACTAAAGCAATTAATAATGTTTCAAAACCCAATGTTGTAATATATAATGAACAAGGTCAGGCTATTTTAAGTGTGTTTGAGGGCTGTAATGGGTTAAATGTAATAATCGTATTCTTGTCCTTTATCTTAGCTTTTGCCTGGAGTAAAAAAGCAATTTGGTTTGTGCCTCTAGGTGTTTTAATTATTCATTTGAGTAATTTAGTAAGAATCTCATTACTTTATATTGTATCAATAGAGCTTCCCGACTTTAGTTACT
>NZ_SMMD01000342.1 GCF_009711475.1 Fulvivirga aurantia | reverse complement strand
AAAAGTACGCTAGCTGATATGATCTAATACTACAAATGCATAGCTATTAGAATGGGTAGACTTAAAAGAGAATGTGCTATGCCTGGTATATTTGTGCGTTGTTGATAATTCAGGTAAAATCAAGTCATGAAAATTATCTTTATCAAGACCCTGCTTTAAATTATATTAACCCCAGCCTCATGGCATCTATTATCACTTTTTTCATCCCGTCCTGCTTTTTCTCAAATTCCTGAGTAAGTTCGTAGCATAATAGCAAATCATGAGAAGCTTTCTCCAGACATTCAACATACTGACCCGTGAAGACATCGATCTGTTCGAAAGTAAAGTGGTGCCTAAAACCATAAAAAAAGGTGAGTTTTTCATTAAAGAAGGTCAGGTTTCTCAGGAGGTTGGTTTTGTCACATCCGGATTATTTCGGTCTTTTTACTATTCATCAGCCGTTGAGGAGGTAACGTATTGCTTTACTTTTGCTAACACATTTGTAAGTGCTTACTCGTCTTTTTTATCTCAAGACAAAACCGCAGAAAACATCCAGGCCCTCACTGATTGTGAGCTTTTGACGATTTCCAGAGATGAAATACTAGCGTTGGAGCTAACCAATACGCGCTGGTTAAAGCTTTTTAAGCTTATGGCTGAGCAGGAGTACATTAAAATGGAGAAGAGAATCTTTCTGCTACAAAAAGAAACTGCAGAGCAGCGATACCGCGATTTGTTGGCCAACCAACCCGAGCTTTTGCAGCTCATTCCTCTCAACTTTCTTTCTTCTTACCTGGGCATCACACAACGGCATTTGAGTCGCATAAGAAAATCGATATCGAATTAGACATTTGTCCTTTCAAAGCCATGGGCCAGCATAGTTCTTTGTGAAAACATCGAACTAGAAAATGAAGAAAGTATTAATCATAAACGGCCACCCTGATACAGAAAGCTATAATTACGCGTTGGCAGAGGCATACAGAAGCGGGGCCAGTCAAACATACGCTACAATAAGTCAGATCAATATCGCAGAATTAGACTTTAACCCTAACCTACAATTTGGCTACCGTAAGCGAATGACATTAGAGCCCGATTTGAGTGATGCTATCGATAAAATCAACTCAGCCGATCACCTGGTATGGGTATTCCCTATGTGGTGGTATAGCTACCCGGCAATTATGAAAGGCTTTATTGACAGGGTGTTTCTTCCAGGCATTACTTACCAACCGATAGAAGGCAAGCCATTTCCTGAAAAGCTCTTAAAAGGCAAATCAGCCCGACTGATCATCACGGCAGACACTCCAAGGTGGTACGATTATTTGTTTATGAAAAGCAACACAATCAATCAGCTTAAAAAAGGCACTTTGAAGTATTGTGGTGTCAATCCTGTGAAAGTGACTTACCTTGCCCCTATCAAAGATTCAAGTGTCACAGCCAGAAACGCATGGCTGGAGCAAATAGCGGTCTTAGGAAGTGAGTTGAAATAAGCAACGATCACCTACCTGAGTTTACCAAGCGTAATTTACCGAATGGGAAAGCTGCCTTTACATCAATATTCTCATTTTAGAATGCGATACTTACCTCATCACAGTAGGATAGACTTGCAGTTTTTGCTCCTTGATAAGTCTTAGAATGCTTACATCGATTTCCACTACACTCAACCGTATATAATAATGCCTTAATTTCATATTCTCCAGCTGCCAGCTCAGTTCGGTAACTTTCACCGTTTGCAATTCTTACATCTGCGTCAGCTTTTATTTCCCCATCAAGGTAAACCAGTAGTGATCCACTAGGGTTCACATTCGTTATTATCAGCGTCCCAGTATTATTCACTTCACAAGGTCTAACCTCAACCTCTTCTGTACATGATAGCAAGACTATTCCC
>NZ_SMMD01000140.1 GCF_009711475.1 Fulvivirga aurantia | reverse complement strand
GCGCCCAGGGCGCCTCTTTCTTTTTATGACAATATCTCGCTTAAGCTTTAACCAGGAAGTCTTCTAGATCTTTGAGTTGTAAACTGCCTTCATAAAAGGCCTTTCCAAATATAACTGCAAACACACCCATATCGTTGAGCCTCTTGATGTCATCGATATTTCTGACACCACCACTTGCCAATACGCAAATATCTTCGAATCGATCGATGATATTTTTATATAGGTCAAACGCAGGGCCTTTCATGAGACCATCTTTAGCTATATCTGTGGTTTTTACATATTTCAAACCTCTTGAGTAGAAGTAATCAATATGGTCAAACAAGTCTAAATCTGTGTTCTTTTGCCACCCTCTGATGGCAATTTTACCGTCAAGGGCATCGGCACCCAAGGTAATTTTTTCTCTACCGTAAGATATAATCCATGAAGCAAAGAGTTCTTTTCTATTTACAGCTATACTAGCTGCTGTTATATAGCTTGCTCCATATTCGTAAGCTTTGCTTATATCTCCATCGGTGTGAATACCTCCGGTAAAATCAACTTTTAAATTGGTGTGACCAGCAATGGCTTCTAAAATGTGGTAGTTTACAGGCTCGCCTCTTCTTGCGCCATCCAGGTCAACCAGGTGTACTACTTCTATACCATGATCTTCAAAGCTTTTGGCCAAATCGATTGGCGATTGATTGTACACCTT
>NZ_SMMD01000348.1 GCF_009711475.1 Fulvivirga aurantia | reverse complement strand
TGTTGAGCCTGTTAAATGATGTATTCTGATTACCTAAATTTCAGTAAGTCTATTATCCCCTCAGAGTCACTTGTAGAGGACTCTGAGGGTTTAAGTCCCGATGGCTATCAGGCCTTATATCCATTATTGCTTTGTAAAGATGTAAATATCTGCTACACCGCTTTGCTCCAACCCTAATTGGTTTGCCTGAAGATCAAATTTGAAGTTTGCTCCGATCTCTTCATTCATAAATACATCGTTACCTTTATATACCAAAGTCTCTTTGGTAAAGTCATTGAGTTGCGCATATAGTGTGTTATTCTCTAGTGTTATGGTAAATTTTCCACCATCATTACCAGCTTATACTCCAACGTACTTTTCTAATTCACTCGCAGTAATTTCAGGAAATTCAAAATTGGGAAGTTCAAATGGCTCATTAAAATAACACCTCAAAACATCTCTGGTCAAAAAGTCCAGGTTGTAATCAATGGCATTGCTAGCCAATGCTATAGCCAACTTTTCTTCAGGATAGTAAATTGAGATGGTATGGAAACCATCAATATGACCACCATGTCCATATCCCATTTTATTTTTGTGAGGGAAAGGCATGATGCCCATTCCCAAGTTGTCTTGCGTTGAGGTCATTAAGTCGAGGCTTTCTTTGGAGATTATCTTTTCGTTGAAAAGTGCTTCGGTAAACTTGTTGAGGTCAATAGGTGTCGAAACCATCGAGCCTGCACCCATCGGTATAGACAAATTGGTTGCTTCCTCTTTTACCCATTGGCTCGTGTAATGGTATGAGTTACTTTCATTACCCAGTTGATTAACTCCGTCTGCATAATACGTGTTTTCAAGACCTAATGGCGTGGTAATTTGATCGGCAAGGAGCTCACTGAAGCTTTTATCATACAATTTTTCGAGCATGAGAGAAAGTAGTAAATAGTTTGAGTTGCTATATTCTCTTTGGCTGTCGGGTTCAAAATCACTTTCATAGCTTGATATGATCTGGAGCAGTTCCTGAGGCGATTTATACGTTGTGCGATAGCTCCAAAATGCCTCATCTTTTGTGAAGCTGTGGATCCCACTTCTATGATTTAAGAGATTACCTACCGTTATCTTTTCAGCATTTTCAATGGTTGGAAAATAGTGATCGATAGTTTGATCAATGTTTAGTTTTTTATCGTCTATGGCTTTGAAGACAAGCGTGGCAGTAAACATTTTAGAAGTAGATCCAATCCTGTATTTCGTTTCATTGGTAGATGAAGTTTGGTTTTCTATGTCTTCATATCCTATCGCTTTTGAATATATTACCTGCCCTTCATGTGATAAAGCTACAGTGCCCATAAACTTATCGTTTTGGTTGAGTAGGTCGAGCAATTTATCCAGTTTGTCTTTATCAAAAGTTCCGTTGTTTTCCTTATCGAGTGTGTGATTAGATGGCTCCTGGTTATCGGTATTACAGTGGGTCAGGAGTAATAAACACAGCAGTGCTGCTAGTAGCGAAATTTGTTTCATATTGTTTTTATTGAGTTTTGGATGATATACGTATAGCAAGGAACTATGTTATACATAATACCGGAAAACTTGAAATTACTTTTGTTGAATTAGGGGAGGTGTTTGATTTCTAGTGAATGGTGTACAACAGCTACTTGTCTGTTAGAATAATGAGTTGCTCGTGAATAATGAAATTATAAAAAATATCAGAAGCAGAATCATGCTTACTGCAATCATTAAAGTACTAACGATCTTCATTCTTCGATCGAGACGATTAACAATTATGCCATAAAAGCTATAGCAAGAATGTCCCAATATTATACCGATCATAATTGGTCCGTTTATCCTGCTGAAATAGTAATGAGTTTGGGGGTCTATAACATTCCTGAATTGGGCAAAACCAATTGTGTAAATGATCACT
>NZ_SMMD01000293.1 GCF_009711475.1 Fulvivirga aurantia | reverse complement strand
AATCTTCATTTAATAGCTTTCCTAGTGTACCATCGCTTGTAGAGAAACTTTCTATGGCAGAATTTAGACTAGCCACAGCTTTATTTACTTCATTGAGTGTTTTTTGGAGTTCCAACCTCTTGAGCGAATCTGTAAATTGGTTGAGGTTGCTAAGTACAGGCCTGGTTTGAGCTAAAGTCTTATTTAGTTCACCCCCTACTGTGGTGTAAGTGGCAGTAAGTTCATCAAGGTTTCTTCTTGTCTTTACAATAGTAGAATTAAGTAGCACTGGTGTTTTCTCAAAACTATCCATCATACGGTTGATTTTCTCACTATTGCCATTAAGATTATCCAGGATAGTATTTATCTTTTTGATAGTGGCCTCAAGGTTATTTGCCACCGGTTGCGCACTTTCAGCTAAAATATCCGCAATCCCTTTATCCAGTCGGGCCAAAATGGTATCACCCGGGGTAAGCGGTTTTTGAATGTTGCCCGGATATAATAGAATAGACTTATTACCTAAGAAATCGCTGTTGAGCGTAGCTACGGCAGAATCTCCGATTATCACATCTCCGCTAATGTCAATTTCTACCAGTATTTTACCACTATTGCGCTGTAAGAGTCTAATTTGACTTACACGTCCGACAGCAAAACCATTTATGTAAACAGGATTGGAAGCATTAAGACCATCTACATTTTCATAAATGGCAAAATATTTATCATTGCTAGAAAAAAAATCTATGCCTTTTAGGTAGTTGAAACCGAGGTAGAGCACTGAAATCGTGACCACCATAAATAAACCTACCTTTAACTCCTTAGATATTCTCACAAACTGTTTTTTAGTTTAAAGACTCAATGTCAGCTTTATAATCTCTGAAGGCTCTAAATATACCTGAGGCTATATTGCCTTGTATGGAACCATCATTTAATTCCCGCTCTTCTTTGGGGTTCGAAAGATAACCAATTTCTACTAAAACACTAGGCATGGCGGTACTCCATAAAACTAAAAGACTTGACTGTTTGACACCTAAACTCCTGCGACCAGCTCTATGTTTAAACTGGTCTTGAATTTTGGTGGCCAAGGCTATGCTCTTATCCTGAAAAGCAGACTGAGTAAGAGAAAATAATATGTAGGATTCGGGGGATTTAGGATCGAAATCATAAGTTTTTTCATAGTCCTCCTCCATTAATATTACAGAATTTTCTCTTTTTGCTACTTCAAAATTTCGACCTGAATTTTGAGCGCCCATCACATAAGTTTCTGTACCATAGACAGCATTCCTTCTGGCATCGCTTATATCTCTTGGCAATGAGTTGGCATGAATAGAAATGAAGACATCGGCCTCATTTTTATTAGCTATGTTGGCTCTTTCATGAAGTTCAACAAAATCATCGGTAGTCCGGGTATAAATTACTTTAACATCTGGTAAGAATTCCTTTATATATCCTCCCAATTTCATAGCAACCTTTAAAGCTATATCTTTTTCCATCGAGTAGCTTCCTACAGTACCCGAGTCCTTCCCTCCATGACCAGCATCGATAACAACGGTTCTAACATGAAATTCGGACTTTCTTATAGTGGATGAAGAAGTTAGCAAGGTTATTGCTATGA
>NZ_SMMD01000366.1 GCF_009711475.1 Fulvivirga aurantia | reverse complement strand
GTAATAACTTTTTTATTACCCACAATACCCTACGCAAAAAAAGTTTGAATTTATTTACGCAAGTATCTGATTGCGCATTATAGTCTCTGTTCTGTCTGGTCCCACAGAGATGATATTAATAGGTGTATGTAGCTCATTCTCAAGGAATTTGACATACTGCTTTAGCTCTTCAGGTAACGAATCATAGTCCGAACAATTTTCTAAACTGGTATTCCATCCTGACAACTCTTTATATACAGGCTCTATTTTTTGATCGACAATCTCGTAAGGAAAAATATCTGTTTGCTCACCATTTTCTAATTTATAATGTGTGCATACTTTTATTTTTTCGAAACCATTGAGAACATCTGCCTTCATCATAAACAATTGAGTCACCCCATTTATCATGATCGCATATTTCAGAGCTGGAAGATCTATCCAACCGCAGCGCCTGGCTCTACCTGTAGTAGCACCAAACTCTCTACCCACATTTTGCATTTGCTCACCATCAGCATCAAAGAGTTCTGTTGGGAATGGTCCGCCTCCTACTCTCGTACAATAAGCTTTAAAGATACCAAACACCTCCCCTATTTTATTAGGAGGAACGCCCAAGCCACTGCAAGCACCAGATGTGGTAGTATTGGAGCTGGTCACGAAAGGGTAACTCCCAAAATCTATATCGAGCAAGGAACCTTGAGCACCTTCAGCTAAAACTTTGCTACCGTTATTAATTTCCTGATTAACCAAATACTCACTCTCAACAAGCTCGAATTGTCTCAGGTAGTCGACCGCCTCAAAAAAGTCCTTTTCCATTTGATCAAGATCTCCCTCGAAGTCGTAAGCTTCTAACGTCTGTAAATGCTTATCTCTAAGTTTTTGGTATTTTGTTTTGAATGTATCTGATAAAACATCTCCAACTCGTAGGCCGAGTCTAGCTATTTTATCTTGGTAAGTAGGACCTATACCTTTAAGTGTAGATCCTATTTTCTTTTCTCCTTTAGATTTTTCATAAGCCGCATCTAACAACCTATGACTAGGAAGTATTAGTTGCGTCTTTTTGCTTATTACCAAATTCTTCGTTGCATCTACACCCAGCTCTTTAAGTGCTTCTACCTCCTTTTTAAATATAACGGCATCTAAAACGACCCCATTACCAACAACATTTTTTATATCACTTCTAAATATACCAGACGGGATCTGGTGAAGAACATGCTTTATTCCATCAAACTCCAGGGTATGACCCGCATTTGGTCCGCCTTGAAAACGTGCCACTACATTATATTGTGGTGCGAGATAGTCTACTATTTTTCCTTTTCCTTCGTCTCCCCATTGAAGGCCCAAGAGCACATCCATTTTCATGTTCTTAAATTTAGAATATTGCTGATTAAAGCGGTTGATGAATAATTAATCTATTTTTTAAGCAAGTCTATAGCTTCAGACTCGTTTTGCACTATACTGAATATAGCATTGAGCTTGGTGATTATAAGTAGCTTTTGTACACTTTCCGAAGGCTTGAGTAAGCAAACTTCCCCTCCTTTGTTTCTGAATTTTGTAAGAATTGTAATAAGCACACCAATACCACTACTATTTATATAGCGTAATTCTGAAATATCGATTATGCAATGCAACACGTCTTTCTGAATAGTATCGTTTACTAACTCAATAATATCAACCCCGCTATCTTCTCCTATAAGATCGCCTTTAAGCTTAATTGTTATGATTCCGTCATTAATGGTGTGTGTGTATTGCATCTGTATATTATGATTCGGTTTTTTGAGATTTTTCGTTTTTAAGCTTGGCTCTGCAGTCGCCACAGATTCCGTAGAGATTAAGAGAATGGTGTACGATATCAAAGTTTAATAATTCGCCAACCATGGTTTGAATGTTGTGAATTCTAGGATCGCAAAATTCAACTACCTTATGACATTCAGTACAAATAAGGTGATCATGTTGCTTATACCCATATGACTTTTCGTATTGAGCAAGGTTTCTACCAAACTGGTGCTTACTAACCAGATCACATTCTACGAGTAAATCTAATGTATTGTAAACAGTTGCCCGGCTCAC
>NZ_SMMD01000529.1 GCF_009711475.1 Fulvivirga aurantia | reverse complement strand
CAGCAGCCTCAAATTTGATACGTTTAGTGTTTTGTATCTTAATGAAATTAAAAGTGTAATCTCCTACACCTACTTGCTTCATTTTTATTTTCCTATTACCATCAAATAAATAGACGTTATCAGGTATCGCTTCTCCAATCAAACTCAATTCTAAAGTGAAGTCTTCATTCTTAAATGCTTGAAGTGTGTTATTATCGATTTGGAAGTTGAAAGGTGCTTTGGGTACGAAGTCTTCATTGAATTTTACTATCCTTTCGGTGCTGGTAGTAAAAAATGCAGGACTAACTATCAGAACAAGTAGTATTATTAATACAGGACCAATTACATATTTGACATACCTGCGATTATCAGCTAACCGGACCGCCTTAGAAAATTCAAAATCCTTAACAGATAATACCTTCTGGTTAATGCTTGCCTGGTAAAGGGCGTTGGTAGTTTGTGTATTTTGCTGAAGCTGGATAATATTAAGGAGACGGTCACTGACTTCCGGAAAGAAAGCTCCTATTTTTCGGGCGGCTGCTTCATCATTCATATCAGCACTAAAAAGCTGATACAAAGGCCTTATTACATATCTAAATAGTGCATAAGTGGCCGTAATAATAAATATGCCTAGTAAACCAGCCCTAACCACACTACCAAAGCGGAACGAATATTCTAATGAATTGATTATCAGAAAAATAGAAAGAATCAGGCCCAAAGAAATCAAAACGCCTTTGATGACCAAGCTCATAAAATACTTTCTTTTGAAAGCATCAAGCTTAGGTTTGATATCTTGTGAGTTTTGATTCATTAAAAAAGCCTCTTAATATTTGATACTACATATACGAACCACTGATACTGAGAGTTCAATATACTTTTGGTGTGATATCATTTCATAAAACAATTTATAATATTCTCAGTTCAGTCGAGTGAAGTTTCTGTTTTAAAATACTCTAAAACGTGCATTTTTAGTAGTTTTTCCTGCTCTAGTAAATCAAAATGAGGAAGTTTTTTTACAAGCTTCCAATGTGGCCAGCCTTCCTCGTCCAAACCTTCTAACTCATAAAAACCCGAAAGGCTCAAGACCTTGCAAATGGCGATATGCATTAGATCCTGTTTTTCTTCCTTGCTAAAGGTCTTCTTTCCCTTTCCCAACTCCTGAACTCCAATAAGAAACAAGACACTATTGAGATCCTTGGGTTTTTTACCAATTACCTCTTTTAGCTGCAGGCGCAGTGCCTCCCAGGATCTCGCTAGTTCTAAGTCTTTTTTAATCATTTGATTTTGCCTCTAAGGCTTCCCAAAATTCTACGGCTCTTCTAAGGTGAGGAATTACAATCGTACCGCCTATCAAATTGGCAATGGCAAACGCTTCATACACTTCATCTTTAGTAAGTCCGATTTCATAACATTTCCCAATATGATATTTTACGCAATCATCGCAGCGTAATACCATAGAACAGGCCAAACCAAGCAATTCCTTTGTTTTTACATCTAAAGCACCTTCAGAAAAGGCATTTGTGTCTAGATTAAAGATTCTTTTTATTACCTTGTTGTCCGAAGCCAAAATTTTCTCATTCATTTTGCCTCTGTAACCGTTGAACTCATCTACTATATCCATTGTAAAGATAATTTTTAAATTAGGAGCAAATATATCCAATAAATAGATGCTGTCAGATTTCATATCGCTCTTCTTTCCAAGATACTGTGTAGGATGTCATGGTGCCCTGGTGCGTAAGGAGTCGATTATCTGTATTAACTGTCAGTATGAGATACCCAAGACCAATAGCCATTTGGAATCACCCAATTTTGTTGAAAATAAATTTTTTGGTAAGGTGAATCTTACTAAAGCTATGGCTTATTATAAATTTGAGCGTAAAGGTCGTTTGCAGAGGGTTTTACATCAATTAAAGTATAGTAACAGGCCTGAGGTTGGAAACTTGATTGGTGAGTGGTATGGTCGAGAGCTGGAGGACCTGGAGTTGCCTAACCTATACGATGTAATCGTGCCGGTCCCTCTACATAAAACTAAGTTAAGGAGGAGAGGCTATAACCAAAGCGCACAGTTTGCAGAGGGTCTTTCTAAATCGCTAAACATCCCAATAGATCTCTCATTGCTAAAAAGAACAAAAAAGACAGCAACTCAAACTAAAAAGACGCGAGTAGAACGCTGGCAGAATGTTGAAGAAATATTCAAAGTATCTAAAAAAAAGAAATTAACGGATTTGCGCGTAATTCTTGTTGATGATGTTATCACCACAGGCTCCACGATAGAGTCATGTGCTATCGCGCTGTTGGGGGCTGGGGCAGCAAGTGTAGGTGTAATAGCGATAGCTGCCGCTAAATAATCCCTGGGCAATAAAAAAGGCCACTCTATTGAGTAGCCTTTCTATATTTTAGCTATTATTTTTCTTAGTAATTAGACCCTGCTCTGATCATGGCACATCTAAAGCCGATAGTAGCTGTTGATGAATCCTGATCTAAGTATCTTCTGGTACCAGGAGACATCCAGTAAGCAACGTCTTTCCAAGAACCACCTTTATATACTCTTGCCTGATCTGTGATCAATGAAGTAAATCCTTCAGGATTATTTTCTCTATCACTATTATAGTACTGCTCTCCAGTAGCAACGTTTCTTGTTTCATCAAGATATCCGTCTCTTCTGATTGGGTTTAAGTCATCAAAATCCTGGAATGAAAGCGGTCTGTACACATCAAGTACCCACTCACTCACATTACCAGCCATATTGTATAGACCGAAATCGTTTGGAGGGAATTCATATATGTAAGAAGTGATTAAAGCACCGTCATTTAATTTACCAGCGATACCAGCATAGTCACCTCTACCTCTTTTGAAGTTAGCCAGGAAGTAACCCATTTCTTTTCCGTAAGGATTACGAAGTGCGTGACCATCCCAAGGGTAAATTCTTTGGTGTGTCTGGTTTTCGTCTAACCACTGAGTACCAATAAGTGCTGTAGCAGCATACTCCCACTCCGATTCTGTTGGTAGACGATAGTTAGGCAATACAACACCAGACTCTAATGGAATTCTTCCACCAGAAGTTTCTGGTAATTCCTGACCTGAATCTTCTAATAATTTCTGATTTACCGCACGAGTTCTCCACTCAGAGTAATTATTTGCCTGTGTCCAGCTTACACCAACTACAGGGAAATATCTAAAACCGGGGTATCTTAAGTAATGATCTACATAAGGATCGTTAAATGCTAATCTAGATTCCCACACGGTAGTATCAGGCAATGCTGCCATGTATACTTCTCTAGAAGAATCTGAAACATTTAGATAATGTAGATACTCCAACCAGTGGATATTAGCTACTTCTGTCTCATCCATGTAAAATGATGCTACAGAAACAGTTCTTTCTATATTATCTCTTCTGTTAAGAATATCCTCTTCGTATGAACCAACTACTGCTCGTCCACCTTCTATAAATCTTAAGTTAGGGCCATCTGGCTGTCCGCTGTATGGATTTACCATAAAGCCGTTATTGTCTTCATCGTTATAAGCCAGACCAGTTGCAGTACTCATTGCACCTGGATGCACACTAGTGGGTCTTCCCCCACCGCCACCGAATAGGCCACATGACCATAAAAATGCCGAACCACTGACAACCAAAAAAGCACTTTTAATAAAGCTCG
>NZ_SMMD01000498.1 GCF_009711475.1 Fulvivirga aurantia | reverse complement strand
CGAAAAACTACTGGACTTTGAAATTAAATAAACTATACTTCTGCTTATTATTCATAATATTCACCACTGGCAATACGGTTTTTGCTCAGTTGGAAGAATCATTAAAAACTGATGAGCCCTATTACCTCTTCCCTATCAAACCGGGTGAGCGAAATTCACTTGCGGGCACTATGGGAGAGCTCAGATCTTCTCACTTCCATACAGGCCTGGATATCCGTACAGAAGGTAGAATTGGTTTACCTGTTCAATCATCTGCAGATGGGTATATATCAAGAGTGGCGGTATCTACCTCCGGCTATGGCAATGCCTTGTATGTAACACACCCTAACGGCCATACCACAGTCTATGCACACTTAGATAAATTTAATGGGCCTATTGCTGAATATGTAAAAAAGGAACAGTACCGAAGAAAGACCTCAGCACTCAATTTGTACTTTCATAAAAACAGGTTTGAGGTAAATAAAGGTGACGTAATTGCCTACTCCGGCAATAGTGGCTCATCCGGAGGCCCTCATTTGCATTACGACATAAGAGATCAAAACAACAATGTACTTAACCCTCTAAAATACGGTTTTGGAGAAATACTGGATAACACACCACCTGTGGCTCAGAAGCTAGCCATTAAAACCTTAGACAAATACGCACGGGTAGATGGTCAGTTTGGCAGAAAAGAATATGACCTGAGAAGAGTAGGTAACGATTATACTATCGATAAACCCATTGCTGCTTATGGCAAAGTAGGTTTAGAAATATATGCTTATGATAAGTTAGACAACTCCAGGTTTAGGTGTGGCATCACAAATATAGAAGTGCTTGTTGATGGAGAATCAATATTTGAGCAAAACATCGACATGCTGTACTTTTCTAAACAGAGAAATATATTGGTGCATATGGATTACCCAGAGTTGCGCGAAACAGGACAGCGATACCACAAACTTTATGTAGATGATGGCAACGAATTACATTTTTATTCGGCTCAGAATGAAGGCAAACTGAATCTTGGAACTGATTGCAAAAAGCAAGTAAAGGTCAAAATGACGGACAGCTATCGAAACGTAAGCTACCTGGATTTTGAAATCAATTGTAAGCTGCCTGATCATACAGTGACTGGCACGAATATTAACAAAAACACACCTACACTCCTAGAAAATACATTGGTGATCTCTGTTACGGCAAATAGCTCAGAAAATGCACTGGACTTATATTTACCTGAAAAGAATACAATTCCAGCATCATATGTAGTGGGTAATGAAGCTGTTTACCTTTGGGATATGAAAGAGGGCCTTCCCTACTCTGTCAGCACTGACAAAGGTGAATCTGTACTCAACTACCAAACAATGGTAGTACCGGAAACCGCATACAATTTTTACAGTAAGCATATAGACATTGATTTCCCTTCTAAAGCCCTATTTGATACATTATATATGCAATCCCGATATGAGTATGACTCTGCTACCAATCGAGAATTATTTGAAATAGGTAATGAAAGAGTACCACTTAAAAGAAACATTGGTATTTCTTTAAAACCGGAAAAGGCTTATAGTGAAAAATATGCTGTCTATGCTATGGATAGTTACAATAACCTATACTATGAGGGTGGTGTGTGGAAAGACGGACGCATCACCTTTTATTCAAGGAATTTCGGAAAATATACCATTGCTGCAGATACAGTACCTCCAAAAATTATCCCTGTAAAAACAAACAGTCAGGATCTGATGTTTAAAATCACTGACGAGTTATCGGGTATAAAATCCTATGAATGTACCATTGATGGCAATTGGGTGTTGATGCACTATGACCATAAAAGAAATCTGATCTGGTCGGAAAAATTGCACGATGAGCGCTTCAATGGAGAGGTAAAACTGACGTTAATTGATAACTCAAATAATAAAACTGAGTATAAAATAGAACTATAAAACCTAACAAATTATGGCATTAAGCGAGGGCGATAAGGCCCCAGATTTTTCAGTTAAAGATCAGGATGGAAATGTTGTAAACCTGAAGGACTACAAAGGCAAGAAAGTCGTCCTTTATTTTTACCCAAGAGACAACACCCCGGGATGCACTGCAGAAGCCTGTAATTTGAGAGACAATTATGAAGCATTGCAAAATGCCGGTTACGAGATCTTAGGCGTAAGTACCGATGACGAAAAGTCTCACAAAAAATTTATAGAAAAACAAGAATTGCCATTTAAACTCCTTGCTGATACCGAAAAGGAAATTCATGAAAAATATGGCACCTGGGTAGAAAAAAATATGTACGGTAGAAAATACATGGGTACCGCACGAAAAACCTTTCTGATTGACGAGGAAGGAAAGATCGAAGAGATTATAGGCAAGGTGAAAACCAAAGAGCATACTGCTCAAATTTTAAAATAACATTACACGAAGTCCGGGGAAATCACCTCGGACTTCGTTGCTTATTGGGCATCCACTTTCCAAAAACTTCGTTATCTTCGCACCTTTATCAATTCACTCACACTATCATCAATGAGCAATCAGCCTAATATCGAAGAATTAAAGAAAACTGCCAGTCAGGTAAGAAGAGACATTGTAAGAATGGTACACGCTGTGCAATCTGGTCACCCTGGTGGGTCACTTGGTTGTACTGAATACTTTGTAGCCATGTACGGTCACATTATGAAGCATGACAATAGCTTCAATGCTGATGGTACTAATGAAGATCTTTTCTTCCTTTCTAATGGTCACATTTCACCTGTATGGTATAGCACACTTGCCAGACATGGATATTTCGATGTTGATGAACTTAACACATTTAGAAAATTAGATTCACGCTTACAGGGTCACCCGGCTACTGAAGAAGGACTACCGGGTATTAGAGTAGCTTCAGGTTCGCTCGGTCAGGGTTTATCTGTAGCAGCTGGAGCGGCTCAGGCGAAGAAGCTCAATAATGATGATCGCCTGGTTTATGTACTTATGGGTGATGGAGAGCAGAATGAAGGTCAGGTATGGGAAGCCGCAATGTATGCTGCACACCATAATATCGATAATATTATTGCTACAATTGATTATAACAAACAGCAAATTGATGGTCCTATTGAAGAGGTAATGGATTTGAAAGACCTTAAGGCAAAATGGGAAGCATTTGGTTGGCACGTAATCGAGAGTGAAGGCAATGACATGGAGTCTTTAATCGCCTCTATCAAAGAAGCACAATCACTCACTGGTAAAGGCAAGCCGGTATTAAACCTTATGAAGACAGAAATGGGTTATGGTGTAGACTTTATGGTAGGTACGCACAAATGGCACGGCATCGCCCCTAGTGATGAGGAGCTATCAAATGCCCTGAGCCAACTAGAAGAGA
>NZ_SMMD01000512.1 GCF_009711475.1 Fulvivirga aurantia | reverse complement strand
TGTCATAGATTAAGGTTTTTCAGAGTTGAGGAGTATTTATTTACCAAAGCCACCGCTGCGTGATCTGTAAGAAGAGCTTCTTGACGATCTCGAGGCGCTACGTCTTGTTTTGGTATTGGTAGCCGATCGCGAAACCCTGCTTCTTACTGTATTTTTAAATGAAGATGGCTTGTTGCCCCAGGTTGAATTTTTGCCTGTACCAGATGAGGTATAACTTTTTGTGCCATACACTTGCCCGCCAGGACCGTAATAAGGCCTGCCTGATCTGTAGTAGCCGCCTCCGTAATAATCGTCATAATATGATCTTCTGGCCGGGTAGGCCATCATATTAAACATAGAGCTCATAAAAGCGTACTTACCATAAAACTCCCAAAAAGAACCCCCATTTCGCTCCGTCCATCGGCCGTATTTCTCATTGCCAACATAGTGATTGTAGCCGGCAGGAGAGACCTGCTTTTTAAGCTGACCATCTTTTTTGGTCACAATCTCCATACCCATATTATTTACATTCTGATCGAAAAACACATCAGAAACTGTATACCATTGCGTTTCACGTGCGGTTACAGTATCTCCCTCGGGTACTACAATCTTATACTGGTGTTTGTAAACTGTAGAAGATCCGCTTCCTTCAGCATCCATATCATAAAGAATGATAGAAAAGTCAGGTTTGTCGGAGAGTGATTTTACGATATTGTCAATGGGCGATTTTTCCCATCTCGGCACATCAGATCTGCTACCGCATGCGTTTAGTGTCACTGCTACGATAGCAAACCCGAGGGCTGCTGTCATTATTTTTTTAAGCATAGTGTTTTTGGTTTAATGATTGAGGTTTCTCTTATCTGGTTGCGGGTAGGATATTAGAGATTTCAAATTCTTTAATGGTTTTACCTGCCGAGGCTTCAAACTCTCTCTCATCCCACTGTTCTATCGTAATAATTTTTTCTCCGGACTTATCGGCAAAGTCCCAGGCGATAAATTCCTCCCAGACATCTTCGGGTTTAGCACAATCGTGGAAATAGCCCGGTGCTTCTTCTTCGAGTAAATACTCAGTGTCCTGATAAGTGATTTTAGAAGGAGGCTTTTGTTTGTTCATAAGCTCTTCAAGTACATTGTCGCCCAGTTCTCTCACCTTCAACTTGGTAGAGAGCGATAGTTCCATTTCATCATCTTCTTCTACGGATAGAAAAAGTGTTTTACTTCCATCACTTATTTTATACTCCTGTGTGAAATAATTGTCTCCCCAGTCGTACTCGTAAGCTTCCTGCACCTCCCAGGTGGCGAGGTCGTATTCAAATACGAATCCAACATCAAGATCCTGAATCCTGATGTTGGTGCTATCGTATTTAGGCTCTTCTTCTTTTTTCGAAAATAAGTTGCCAAATAAGCCCATACTACTCTGATTTATTTTTCATCTTGGCTTTCAACTCCTCAAGAGAGCTTGATGCATTTAATTGCTTCTCATCCAGCACAGAGTCAATTTCTTCATCAATGCTTTTGCTTTCGTTTGAGATCTCACCGTAAGCTTCAGACATCGCTTCTTGCTGCTCTACTTTCTCCTTCATTTTTTCTAGCATGCTTACAGTGCCTGAGCTGTCTATACCAGAGAGCTGTTTGTTTATCTTTTGAGTTGCGCTACTCACTTTGGCTCTGGCCTTAAGAGTGCGCAGCTCGTTTTCGTATCTGGTGATAGTAGATTTGAGCTTTTTTACGTTGGCATCCAACTGAGAGATGTTGTTGTCAAACCTGGTGATTTCTTCCTGAGCTCTTTTGGCATCTGCCATAGCCTCTTCCTTTCTGGTGAGCGCTTCAGTGGCGAGTCTGTCTGCTTCTGCACCGTCTAGCTCTCCTTTTTCTGCTTTTTGTAGTAATAATATTGCCTTCTTTTCATAGCTATCGGCAGTCGACTTAGCAGTTTCTAAGCTTCTCTTGCTTCTTATCGACATAGCCTTCACTTCCGCAAGCGCCTGTAAGCTTTTGTCAAGGTCGACCTTTAAGTCTCTTATGCCTTGCTCAGTCATTTTAATCGGATCTTCCAATTTATCTATGGCTGCGTTAGTCTCTGCTTTTCCTATTGTAAATAATCTGTTAAATATTCCCATTGTGTGTAGTGTTTTTAAAGTTTTGAAAATCTAAGGATCTCAGATCCGTACTCGCTTAATAATAGTGTGAGTGAATTGAGGCTTCCTTCCAGTTCGTTTATATCTAAGTTTTCTAATTGCAACGTATCTCTAAAAAGTACGTGTGTTCTCTCCTGATTGAGAGCAAATGCTCCATGAACAATTTCCCGATTTTTCACGAGTAGTTCTTCAAACATTTCACCGTTTTTGCTGGTGATTTCAAACAACAGCCCTTCGATAATTAGTATCGAATCTTCACAGTCGACTATGAGGTTAGAAATACCAGCTTCTTCTTTCTCTATGACGAAGAGTTGCTCATCCTTATCTTCTTTCAGAATGTTGAATTCTAAGTCTAGCAAGTAGGATTTTACCTTTTCAAAATTCGCGCTCATTGAATTTTTAATTTTAATATGATTAAATAGATTTTTCTCATTATTTGTATTTCAATATTAGTGAAAAAATGTGTCTTTATAAATTAAGTGATCGGTGCTCATAGCCTGAGCAAAACCAAGCTATTGCATAAACCACCATTTGATTAAATCTGACCAGTAAGCGGCTAGCAATACACCAAGAAAACAGGAAGCTGAAAATATTAAAATTGATCTGATAAGTGCGGACTCTTTTTGGTCAGCAATCTTCTGTCTGATAGTAAGTAAAGTTTGCTTACTTGCAGACTCAATTTTATAGGTCTTGGCTCTTACAATGTCGTTTCCGTAAGTTTCTTTTATTTTCTTTAAAGCTTCTTTTGGCTTCCTTGTAAAAACCTCTTTTTTCATTCCAAATCCCATGTATCCCATAGTCGCTTAGTTTTTGTTTAACATAGATTCTATTCGAGACAATTTACTTTCAAGTTGTCCCATGCGTTCTTCCATCCTGGTTGGTGCTATTAGCTTGTAGCTGAAATAAGCATCTGCATGCCATAATTCAATAACTTGCTTTTTATCAAGCGATAAATCATCATAGGCAGGATTGTCGCATCTAAAAATGATTTTATCATCAACAGACTTTAGTCTTCTGGCCACGAGCTCTCTTTCTGTTACGATCATATATACTTCCCCAATGTGTAAGTTTTCATAATCACTTACCGGGCTGCAGAGCAATATGTCCTTATGGTGGAGGCCGCAATGCTCATATTCCATTTCGCTACCATTTATCTGAAAAGCCCTCGACTTCTTAGATTGTGTATATGGAAACTGTATGAGGGGCAGTTTATTGATAAAATCTCTGTTGTCGTGATTTACAATATAATCCAGGTCATTATCTAGCGTGACCAGCGGAGTATGCTCCTTTATATTGTCTTTGTCGATGGTGGTGATCTCTTCCTTGTTGATGTCATTTT